>NZ_WXEY01000007.1 GCF_009877425.1 Heliomicrobium undosum
ATAAAAAAGATTTCGCGAGGAACTGTTGGAAAAAGGGTAGGAAATTTTGGAGTGCTGGCGAATAGATTAAACGTAATTACTTTCGTCTGGAGTGACCAATTTGATAGGCAACCTATTTTTCACGCGGACAGCGACGGCGCCACCCCTTCGTCATCTTTCAACGGCTTGGCATCGTTTCGTCGCCGTCGGCGTCATTGCCATGCTTTTGACGAGCGGTTGCAGCGCCCGCCCGGCGGCAACGCCAACCTCCGCCGATCCAACCGCTGGCGCCGCGACAAACTCTCCGGCCCCAGCTTCGTCCGGCGCATCTGCGCCCGCCACATCACTCGCCCCATCCGCAACCGCCGCATCCGCGCCTGCGGAAACCGTATCGACGGCATCACCGGTCGCCGCCTCGCTGGCAGCGTCTCCGGCGGGCGCCCTTCCCTCCGGTGCGCCGGTCTCCGAGGAAAACCGGAAAAAAGCCATCGAATTATACGATAAGGGTTACTACGCCTTTGATGTGGAACATGGTCCGAACCGGCTAAAAAAAGCCATCTCCCTGTACGACCAGGCGCTGGCCCTTGACCCGAACTGCTACCAGGCCTACACGGGCAAGGGCATCGCCGTGGCCTTCATGGGCAACCTCGATGAAGCGCTCCGACTGCTCGATCGCGCCATCGCCATCCGGCCCGATTACGGCTTTGCTTACTACAACCGGGGCCTCGCCCTGAAATACCACGGCCGTTTCGATGATGCCCTCCTCTGGTTTGACCGCTCGCTGGCCTATGACCGGGACAACGCCTGGACCTACTTCGGCATGGCGGCCATCTACGACGCCAAGGAAAACACCCGAGCATGCATGGACAACCTGGCGAAAGCTATTGAGATCATGCCCTACTGCAAGGTGACAGCGAGAGAAAAGATAGAAGAGGACTTCAGCCATGTCAAAGCGTTGCCGGAGTTCAAAAAGCTGATCGCAGAGTGAGAAAGATGGCAGACCGGATAATACAGAACCGTTAGGGAAGGATTATTACAAGAACAGGGGAAAGAGAAATGGATGCGGAAACAGTGAACACCGGTAAGGCCAATAAAAAGCAACCGAATCGGCAGAAGAACGATGCCCAGTCTGCCGATGGGACACAAAACCAACCCGATGGGACACAAAACCAATCCGATGCGACACAGAACGAGGAAGCGACCCTAGCGGGACGCGACTTTTTCCGGACCTTGCAATCCTTTTATGAATGCGCCATGAGCACCGTTTCGCGAATCAGCCAGCGGACCGACCTGACCTTTACCCAACTGCAGATCATGAACCACATCAATTATCGCGGCCTCGCCCTTCAGAAAGAGATGCGCAAACAGTTTCACCTGACCCAGGGGGCGCTGTCGACGGCCCTGAAAGACCTGGAGAAGCGGGAACTGATCATGCGGACCCAGAGCCCCGTCGACCAGCGCGAGTGGGTGATCGCCCTCTCGCCGCAAGGTGAGAAACTGCTGGGGGAAATCGGCCAACCCCTATACAACCAGTTGCAAAAGCTTGCCGAAGCGCATCCCCAGCAAGTAGGCCAACTGATCGACTCGGTCGAGTGGTTTACCGAGACCTTTTCCCTCGAAGAGGTATAGGGCGAAAGAAATTGCCCGATGAAGAGAAAAACCGCTGGCGAACATACGCCGAAGAAGAGCAATCTCACCGCTGAAAAAAAGAAGGCCCTTGACAGAAGCGGTCAAGGGCCTTTCGCCGCGTGATGGATCATAAATCGCACTGGCTGGTGCAGGAGCTGCAGGTCGAGTTGCAACTGGATGTGGCAAGAAAACCGGGCTCTTCATCGCTGTCATCGTAATCGATGCGCAGCCCCCGGAGATAATCCTTGCTCATGTCATCGGCCACAAAACGAATCCCCGCCGCTTCAATGACCACATCGCCGCGCTTGGCTTCGAATTCAAGGCCCAGGTCATAGGCCGAGTGTTCCCGGCTGAGGGCAAAAATCCGGACGTATTTCGCTTTGTTTTCTTCCAGAAGCTCGATGAGCTTTTGACGCCCTTTTTCGGTCACCGTGATCACGGGAACCACCTCCATCTTGATTTTACCCCCCGTTGAACGAAAATCAATACAAAAAAGAAGAACGAACCGAAAAGAGACAGCAAAAAGAGGGACGTGAAGCGGAGCGTAAAGTGGGGCGTGCCTAAAAGCGCAGCAAAAAACCCGGATGTAAAACACCCGGGTTGGATAGAACTCCTGTATGCGTTATGATGCCGTATAAAATGATGATTATAATATACACCGCGCTCTTCGCGCTGATATGTTCGACTGTTGGGGGTCTGCGACTTTCGCAGGTTACCGTTTATGCATGGGTGAAGGCCGCTAACCCCGCTGCCACGAGAACCACGATCAACATGGAAATCAAGTCCCATTCGTGTGACGTCATTCTCGATTCATTCGTACAGGATTTCATCGGCTTCACCTCGCTTCGTTTCTGAAGTATACTTATTAGACAGCGAAGTGGGCAAAAAAGTTCCATCACAAAAGCCTCTAGCGCCCATTTATCGCGGAATTTTTTTGGCATATTCTGCCGGGTAGCATTCCCGGCTGGCAATTGACGAGGAGGCAGCGCAAGTGTCCAAAAAACTGTGGGGCGGCCGTTTCCAAAAAGGAACCGACAAGGTCGTCGAAGATTTCCATTCGTCCATTTCCTTTGATCAGCGACTGTACAAGCAGGACATCCGCGGTTCTATGGCCCATGCCCGCATGCTCGGTCAGCAGGGCATCATCGCCGAGACGGACGCCCGGGCGATCATCGCCGGTCTGGAGGGCATCCTGATCGACATTGAAGCCGGGCGCATCGAATTCGACGTGGCTGCCGAAGACATCCACATGAACATCGAAAAGATCCTGACCGAGCGCATCGGCGACATCGGCAAAAAACTGCACACTGCCCGCAGCCGCAACGACCAAGTGGCCCTGGACATCCGCCTCTACCTGCGCGACGAGATCGCTGAGACGCACGCGCTGCTCGCCGACCTGATCGCCACTCTGCTCGACACGGCCGAGGCGAACCTGGACACGATCATGCCCGGCTACACGCACCTGCAGAAGGCCCAGCCGATCACCCTGGCCCACCACCTGCTGGCCTATGTGCAGATGTTTGACCGCGACCGCGACCGGCTGGCCGACTGCGCCCGCCGCCTCAACCGCTCGCCCCTGGGCTCCGGCGCCCTGGCCGGCACCACCTTCCCCCTGGACCGCCTGGCCGTCGCGAAAGAGCTCGGCTTTGACGGCATCACCGAGAACAGCCTCGACGGCGTTTCAGACCGCGACTTTGCGATCGAGTTCTGCGCCGCCGCCTCCCTGACGATGATGCACCTCTCGCGCTTTTGCGAGGAGATCATCCTCTGGAGCAGCCAGGAGTTCGCCTTCATCGAACTCGATGACGCCTACTCCACCGGCAGTTCCATGATGCCCCAAAAGAAAAACCCCGACGTGGCCGAACTGATCCGCGGCAAGACAGGCCGCGTCTATGGCGACCTGATGGCCCTGCTCACGGTGATGAAGTCCCTGCCGCTGGCCTACAACAAGGACATGCAGGAGGACAAGGAGAGCCTCTTCGACGCCGTCGACACCGTCAAAGGCTGCCTGACCGTCTTCACCCCCATGATCGCCACCATGCGCGTCCGCCGGGAGACGATGAAAAACGGCGCCCGGGGCGGCTTCACCAACGCCACCGATGTGGCCGACTACCTGGCCAAGAAGGGCGTCTCCTTCCGGGAAGCCCACGAGATCGTCGGCAAGATGGTGCTGCTTTGCGTCCAAAAGGGCGTGGCCCTCGATGACCTTGCCTTTGACGACTTCCGCGCCTGTTCCGACGCCTTCGGCGAAGACATCTACGAGGCCATCCAAGTGGAACGCTGTGTCGCCGACCGCAAGGTTCCCGGCGGCCCGGCGCCGGAAGCCGTTAAGGAAGCCATAGCGCAAGCGCGGCGGCGGTTGAAGGAGCAATAGCGGACAAACCTGAAACAATTCGCAAAAATAGTGATTGAAGCCGGATTATATCCGTGATATGGTAAAAGCGTTGGAAGTGAACCCGATACACTTTAGGGGGTGAACTTAGGTGGCCTATAAAATCTCCGACGCTTGCGTCGCCTGCGGCGCTTGCGAAGATGCGTGCCCCGTGAATGCAATCATCAAAGGCGATGTCTATTCCATCGCTGATACCTGCATTGATTGCGGTACTTGTGCTGACACTTGCCCAGCCGGCGCTATCAGCGAGGGTTAAGACAGAATTATTCTCGCTGGGTGTGGTGTGTTTCTAGATGAATACCATAGGGATTTAGGAAGGCAGGTGAAAAGAACAATGGCTTACAAAATCACCGATGCTTGCACCGCTTGCGGCGCTTGCATGGACGGCTGCTGCGTTGGCGCCATCGTCGAAGGCAAAAAGTACTCCATCACCAGCGACTGCGTGGACTGCGGCGTTTGCGCCGACAAGTGCCCCGTAGACGCTATCGTTGCTGGCTAATCGAACATAACCCGCAAAAGCGTCCCTTGACTTGCCGTCAAGGGGCGCTTTTTTTCAACTGATTTCAGATTTTTCGATGAGAGAGGAATTCTCGAATCGATCACGAATATAATCCATTCAAGTTTCCCGTCGACAGAACGACGTTGAATGAAGGGGCAGCAAAAGGGCGGCTATAGGGGTTCGACGGTATGCAAGGCAGGCGAGCCGCCTGATGGATGCAACAATGGATTGCAGCAGAACGGGAGGATGGAAGGCAATGCGGCAACGGCGCATGCATGGGGTTTCTGTCGCCCTTTTGCCGAAAGGCGAAACGGGGCGGACAGCAGGGTTTTTCTATGACTTTTTGGCGGACAGTCGAAGCGCCGGTCCCTCTGCCGGCAGGGCAGGGAGGGGATCCGGTTCTTTGACTGTCCCTTTCATTCGATATGGGCGCCCTGATTCGGCCTTCTATGAGGGCGAACAGGCATTTCAACGTGCGGTTCTACCTGCAGGTCTTTGCGAGGGGGTGGTCGCATGATCTGGAATCGTGAGATGGAGTGCATCGACCGGGAGTCTCTCCGCCGGCTGCAGCTGACGCGCCTGCAAGAGACACTGCAACGGGTCTACACCCAGGTTCCCTTTTACCGGCAGCGTTTCGATCAGGCTGGGGTGCGTCCCGAAGACCTGAAGACGCTGGAGGACATTCGGAAGTTTCCCTTTACGACCAAGACAGACCTGCGCGATCAGTACCCCTTTGGTCTCTTCGCCGTCCCCAAAAAGGAACTGATCCGCCTGCACGCCTCCTCCGGCACGACGGGCAAACCGATCGTCGGCGGCTACACCCGCGGCGACCTGGAACGCTGGACCGAACAGGTGGCGCGCATCGCCGTCATGGCTGGTGTGACGAGTGAGGACACCGCTCAGATCGCCTTCACCTACGGTCTCTTCACTGGCGGCTTCGGCCTCCATTACGGTCTGGAAAAGGTGGGCTGCGCCATCGTGCCTGCCTCGGGCGGCAACACGCAGCGCCAGATCATGCTCATGCAGGACTTTGAGACGACCGTGCTCGTTTGCACGCCCAGCTATGCCCTCCACCTGGCCGAGGAGGCGCGGGCCATGGGCATCGATCCCGCCAGCCTGCCGCTGCGCGTCGGCCTCTTCGGATCGGAGCCCTGGTCCGAGGGAATGCGCCGGGAGATCCAAAACGCCTGGGGCATCCGGGCCACTGACAACTACGGCCTGACCGAACTGGGCGGTCCGGGCGTCGCCGGCGAGTGCCTACATACAGCGGGATTGCATATTCTCGAAGACCACTTCCTGGCCGAGGTCATCGACCCGGAGACGGGCGAGCCGGTCGAGGAAGGTTGCGAAGGGGAACTGGTCTTCACCACCTTGACCAAGGAAGGGTTCCCCATCATCCGCTACCGGACCAAGGACATCAGTTGCATCGACCGGAGCCCCTGCGCTTGCGGGCGGACGCTGGCGCGCATGCGCCGCGTCACCGGCCGCACCGACGATATGCTGATCATCCGGGGCGTCAACGTCTTTCCGTCCCAGATCGAGAGCGTGCTCATGGAGATCGAAGGCGTGGCGCCCCACTACCTGCTGGTCGTCGACCGCCAGGGCTATCTCGATACACTGGAAGTCCAGGTCGAGATGGCCGAGGAGCGGCTCGTTGACAATTACCGCGAACTGGAGGCGAAGACTGCCGCCATCCGGGAGCGGCTGAAAAGCGTCCTTTCCGTCAGCGCCAAGGTGCGCCTCGTCGAGCCCCGCTCTCTGGAGCGGAGCCCCGGCAAGGCCAAGCGCATCCTCGACCGGCGGCCGAAGGATTGAGCATCCATAAACCAAAATCAAGGAAAGACAAAAGGGGGACTATCGTTGAAGACGCTTTTGACCGGCAATGAAGCCATCGCCCGCGGCGCCTATGAATACGGCGTCAGCGTAGCGGCGGCCTACCCCGGAACGCCCAGCACGGAGATCCTCGAAAACATCGCCAAGTATCCCGAGATTTACTGCCAGTGGTCCCCCAACGAAAAGGTGGCCATGGAGGTCGGCATCGGCGCCGCCATCGCCGGCGCTCGGACCATCGTGACCATGAAGCACGTCGGCGTCAACGTCGCTGCCGATCCCCTTTTCACCGCAGCCTACACGGGTGTGCGCGGCGGCCTTGTCCTCGTTTCCGCTGACGACCCGGGTATGCATTCCTCCCAGAACGAACAGGACAACCGCAACTACGCGCCCTTCGCCAAAATCCCCATGCTGGAACCGTCCGACTCCCAGGAAGCCAAGGATATGGTCAAACTGGCGCTGGACATGTCGGAACGCTTCGATACGCCGGTGCTGCTGCGCATCACTACCCGCATCGCCCATTCCCAGAGCTTGGTCGAACTGGGCGAACCGATGGAGCGCGCCGTCGAGCCTTACAAAAAGGACGCCAAAAAATACGTCATGATCCCGGCCTACGCCAGAACGCGGCGGCTCTTCATCGAAGAGCGGGACAAGCAGTTGGCCGACTTCTCCGAGACGGTAGAAGTCAACCGCGTCGAGATGAGAGATCCCTCTTTCGGCATCGTCACCTCCGGCGTCAGCTACCAGTACGTCCGGGAAGCCTTCCCCGACGCGTCGGTCCTCCGCCTCGGCATGACCCACCCGTTGCCGAAGGAAAAGATCGCTGATTTCGCCGAAGCCGTCGACGTGCTCTTTGTGGTGGAGGAACTGGATCCTTACCTGGAAGATCGCATCCGCGCCATGGGCATCGAGGTCATCGGCAAGTCGATCCTGCCGGCCTATGGCGAGCTCTCGGTCAACCTCGTGAAAAAGCAGATCCTGGCGGTGCTCGGCGTGATCGGTGAACCCGGCGAAGACGCCTCAGGCGAAGCGGCAGCCGCATCGGACAGCGACAGCGCCGAAGACAGCGGCGCCTGCGGCTGCGACTGTGCCTGCGATGAGGCAGCCGCCTGTGCGACTCAACCGGGCGAGTCGAGCCGGGCAGCCGAGCCCTTCGACGCCCCTATCCGTCCCCCGGTCATGTGCCCCGGCTGCCCCCACCGGGGAGTCTTCTATATCCTGCGTGAACTCCGGCTGGTCGTCTCCGGCGACATCGGCTGTTATACCCTGGGCACCATGGCGCCGCTTGAAGCCATGGACACCTGCATCTGCATGGGCGCCTCCATCTCCGGCGCGCTCGGCATGGAAAAGGCCAATCCCGATCTGGCCCGCCGTCTCGTCTCTGTCATCGGAGACTCTACCTTCCTCCACTCCGGTGTGACCGGTCTGATGGACATCGTCTACAACGGCGGAACCTCGACGGTGCTCATCCTCGACAACTCGATCACCGCCATGACGGGCCACCAGCACAACCCATCCACCGGCCAGACGCTGATGGGCAAAGAAGCGCCCGTCGTCGACTTCGTCGCCCTCGCCAAGGCGCTCGGCGTCAAGCGCGTCGTCGAGGTCGATCCCCTCGACCTGGATCGCGTTAAAGCGGTGCTCAAGGAAGAGGTGGCCGCGCCCGAACCGTCGGTGATCATCACCCGCCGCCCCTGCGCCCTCATCGTCAAAAACACGGAAAAAGCGCTCGAATGCGTCGGTTGCAAGGGCTGTAAAGCCTGCCTGCGCATCGGCTGCCCGGCCCTCTCCTTTGACAAGGCCACCCGCAAGGTTGTCGTCAACAGCGCTCTCTGCACCGGCTGCGGCCTCTGCGCCCAGCTCTGTATGTTCGACGCGCTGCGAAAGGCGGGTGAATAGGGATGAAGACAGGCATGAACATCCTTCTCGTAGGCGTCGGCGGGCAGGGAACCATCCTCGCCTCCAAGATCCTCAGCCATGTGGCCCTGGCCCAGGGCTGGGACGTCAAGATGTCCGAGATTCATGGCATGGCCCAGCGGGGCGGTTCCGTCGTCACCCAGGTTCGCCTCGGAGAAAAGGTCTACTCGCCGATCATCGAACCGGGCGAGGCGGATATCATTGTCGGCTTCGAAAAACTGGAGGCCTACCGCTGGACCCACATGCTGCGCCCCGGCGGAACCATGATCGTCAACGACCAGAAGATCGAACCGCTGCCGGTCCTGATCGGCGCGGCCGCTTATCCCGAGGGGATCATCGAGGCCATCGGCGAGCGCGTTAACAGCCTGACCGTCGTCCCCGCCCTGGACCTAGCGGCTAAGCTCGGCAACCCGAAAGCGGCCAACGTGGTCCTCATGGGCGTGCTGGCATCGGTCATGGACATTGCCCGCGAAACATGGGATGCGGCGCTGGCGGCCCGCGTTCCCGCCCGTTTCCTGGAACTCAACCAGCGCGCCTTCGCAGCGGGCTTTGATTACCGGGATGGGAAGGAAGCGTAAAGCTCAGAAGGGCAACGCTCAGAACGGCGATACTGAAAAAGCGCACAGCGTAAGATGGCAAGGAAAAACCGGCGGTGTATCACCGCCGGTTTTTTTCGCGCAACATCAGTGGTTTGCCAACAAAGGTCGCCGGCAAGGCCCCTGTGCCGCAAATGAATCAAGCCATTAGAAAAGCAAGGTGAACTTAAACTTCTCCCAAGGCCCAATCTTTGTCGCATCCGTATGGATGGGAAGCAGGTTTTGGGGTTCGCCGATCCCCCCGCCCTTGACGGCCGTCAAATAGGTCCCCTTCGACGTTTGAATCGCATATTCCGTCGGACTCACCTGAATGAGGGTGAATACCTCCCAGGGACCCGCTTTCGTCGCGTCCGTATGTATCGGCAATCGGTTGGCCGCTTCCCCCATTTTGCCGCCATTCACGGCGGTCACATAGTTCCCGTTCAGCGTCTGAAGGGCAACCTGATCGCCTTCGACTTTGACGATTTTGAACTTTTCCCAGGGGCCGATGGCCGTTGCGTCCGTGTGCATGGGCAACTTGTTGGCGGCTTCACCCATTCCGCCGCCATTGACAGCCGTCAGATAATTCCCTGTAGAAACCTGAATCGCCACACGAATCATCGGCGCTTCCTCCTCTTTATTTAAGGATACATTGGGGTTCCTTTGGGTCGAAAACCGAAGTTTCTTTCCTCTCTTCCTTGCCCTTCTATTGGTTTCTTAAAATTGACTTGCCATAATCTCGCATATGCTATTTTTCGACAATGCCATTTCCTTTCCTCCGAGAAACATCGCGCAATCACAAGCTATTTAGGCATAAAAAAAGGCCGTTAACCGACGCTCGCGCCGGCAATATACTGCCGGGAACGTTCCTCCCTCTTGCCGCATATATTGGAGCGGTATTCGCCGACCAGCCGAACGAAGGGGGAGGGACCGCTATGGGAGACAACCGCCTCGACACCGTCGCGTCCTGGGAAAGGCTCTATACATCGCTGCGAACCCAGGAGGTCGAACGGGTCGTCTCACTGGCCATGGACCGGGCGGGGCTTGTCTTCCGGGATGGCGACCTGGAAACAGTCGCCTTCATCTTGGAACAGGCCAGCCAGTGGCAGCAGCCTCCACATATAAAGGAACTCTTTGACGAGTACCTGCACCGTGCGCTGATAACGCTTCCCGAGACGCCCCTGAAAACAGCCATCGCCGAGCACCTTGGCTGCGCTCCCGCCAGCGAGTCGGAAGTCAAAGCCCTCGTCGCCGGCTACAACCGCGCGGCAGCGGTAGCTTACGCCAACCGCTACTATAAAAACCACAACCCCAACTACCCGGACTTCAACAGCCGACCCGGCCGCGGCGGCAACTGCGCCCACTTCATCTCCCAGTGCCTCTACGCCGGAGGGATGCCCTGGGTGCTCGGTCCACCCGAGCGGTTCACCTGGCCCCGGTACTGGTGGTGCAAGCCCGGTGCCACCGACCGCGACGGCGATCGCCGGATCACCCTCAGTTGGAAGGTGACCACCGCCTTTCGCAACCACTGGTCCGGCCGGGTTGCCCGTTTCACTACCCTGAGTGCGGCGGAGATGCTGAAGAACTGGAATGCCTGGTTTAACCGGCTGCGTCTCGGCGATTTCATCCAGCTGGCCTACGGTAACGGAGCGCCTTACCACACGCTGATCCTCGTCGCCAAGGTCGGCAACGACATCGCCCTCGCCTCTCAGAGCGATGACGCCAACGACCGGTCCATGCATGGCACCTTGGAAATCATGCAGAATAAGGGGCAGCGGGTACTCGTCTATGAGATGGGGGACTAAAGTAGAAAAGCCGCGTAGCTGCTCCCGAAAAGCAGGGGGGGCACTTATTTTTTGTTAAATCGAGATGAAGTCGAGCGAATTAGCAGGAGTTTATCGAATTTTGTCGAATGACGTAAGTAATTTTTGGAACAATACTGGTCTGACAACCAGACACCACCCGACATGTATACTTTGACTTTTTGCCAGTTGTGGAATAGTATAGGTTACGATGGGGAAGTAATACGCTGGATTCCATGCGCGCAAGCTGGCATGACTTCTGTAGGGCATGAAAGGAAGCTGGCTTTTACAGCGCAAAGGCACAGGAGTGAGGAACTGTTTTGGACATGGGGAAAGGGTTTGCGGGAAAGACGCTGATGGCGATCCTGGCGCACCCCGATGACGAGTCCTTCGGTATGGGGGGAACCCTGGCGCGTTACAAAGCCCTCGGCGCCCGGACGGTTGTTGTCTGCGCCACCCGCGGCGAAGCAGGCAAGTGCGGCGATCCGCCCCTCTGCGATCCTGCCGATTTGGGCAAGGTGCGCGAGGATGAGACCCGCCGGGCTTGCAACCTCCTGCAGGTGGATGAACTGCATTTTCTCGACTACCGCGACCAGGAGACGAACATCGCCCCTCCGGCGGAGATCGTAGAGAAGATGGTCCGCCTGATTCGGCGCTATCAGCCCGACGGCATCGTCACCTTCGGCCCGGACGGAATGTCCGGCCACAAGGATCACACCACCGTCGGCCATTACGCCTCCATGGCCTATCTGCTCAGCGGCAGCGCCGCCCGCCTGTACTTCCTCTGCCTGCATCCCGCCGTGGTCGCCCGGATGGGGCGGGGCTTTGCCCGGCCTGTCGAACAGATCCACGCGGCCGTGCCGGTCCGGGATTACCTGCAGCGGAAGCGAGACGCCATCTTCTGCCACCAGACGCAGATTGGATCGATCCGGCGCATCGGCTATCTCAGCGAGCCTTCACCCATCGACGATCCGGAACTGGATCAACTGCGTTCCTTCGAGTACTTTCATCAAGTCTTTCCCCCGCGCCCGCTTCGGCAGGCCGGCGAGGAAATGGAGCAGGATCTTTTTTAGACAAAAAAGGAATGCGTAGAGAGCAGAAAGAATGTTTGTCAATTGGACAAACACCATGAGGGAGGGGTCGGATTCCATATGGCAGAGTACAAATACGCAAAAGTTCCGGCGACAGGGGAGACCATCGTCTTTGCCGAAGGCAAACTGCAGGTGCCTGATCAGCCTGTCATCCCTTTCATTGAAGGCGACGGCACAGGGCCCGATATCTGGCGCGCCTCCCAGGCCGTCTTTGACGCCGCTGTCGAAAAAGCCTATGGCGGTCAAAAGCGCATCGCCTGGATGGAGGTCTACGCCGGTGAGAAGGCCAAGAACAACTTCGACACCTGGCTGCCTGAAGAAACTGTCGAGGCTTTCAAAGAGTTCCGCGTCGGCATCAAAGGGCCTCTGACGACACCCGTCGGCGGCGGCTTCCGCTCGCTGAACGTGACACTGCGCCAGGTCATGGACCTCTACGCCTGCGTGCGCCCGGTCCGCTACTTCGACGGCGTCCCCAGCCCCGTCAAAACACCGGAGAAGGTCGATATGGTCATCTTCCGGGAGAACACGGAAGACGTTTACGCCGGCCTGGAATGGAAAGCCGGCACGGCGGAAGCCCAGAAGGCCGTCGAGTTTTTCCGCAACGAAATGGGCGTGAAGATCCTCAAAGACGGCACCGCCCTTGGCCTGAAGCCCATCTCCGAGTTCGGCAGCAAGCGCCTGATCCGCAAGGCCATCCAGTATGCCATCGACAACAAGCGCAAGAGCGTCACCCTTGTCCACAAGGGCAATATCATGAAGTTCACTGAAGGCGCCTTCAAGGACTGGGGATACGAGCTGGCGGCGGAAGAGTTCGCCGAACAGACCATCTCTGAGGCGGCCCTTTGGGATGAATATAACGGCAAGGTTCCTGAAGGCAAGATCGTCATCAAGGATCGCATCGCCGACAGCATGTTCCAGCAGATCCTGCTCCGCCCGGACGAGTATGACGTGCTCGCCACGACCAACCTGAACGGCGACTACCTCTCCGACGCATTGGCCGCCCAGGTCGGCGGACTGGGGATTGCGCCCGGCGGCAACATCTCCGACGCCTATGCCGTCTTCGAAGCCACCCACGGCACGGCGCCCAAGTATGCCGGACTGGATAAAGTCAACCCCGGATCGGTCATCCTATCCGGTGTAATGATGCTCGAACACCTCGGTTGGCAAGAAGCGGCCGACTTAATCATAAAAGGCCTCCAAAAAGCCATCGAAGACAAAGTGGTTACCTACGACCTGGCCCGCCTGATCGCCGGCGCCAGGGAAGTCAAAACGTCAGAATTCGCCCAAGCCGTCATCGAGCGGATGTAAGGGCGAGAAAACATACATGGCTGGGTCAGCCAGGAAGGGGAATCATTTAGGAATGGCACGCAAGAAGATTACCATCATCGGTGCAGGCAACGTCGGCGCCACCGCCGCCCACTGGGCAGCTTCCAAGGAACTGGGGGACATCGTGCTCCTTGACATCATGGAAGGGATCCCCCAAGGCAAAGGTCTCGACCTGATGGAAGCCTCCCCCGTCGAAGGGTTCGACTGCAACATCATCGGCACCAACAGCTACGCCGACACGGCCAACTCCGATGTGGTCGTCATCACCGCCGGCATCGCCCGCAAACCCGGCATGAGCCGCGACGACCTGATCGCCACCAATACGAAGATCGTCGCCGATTGCGCCAAGAAAGCGGCCGAGCAATCGCCCAACTCGATCATCATCATCGTCTCCAACCCCCTGGACGCCATGACCTATGTGGCCCAGAAAGCCTCCGGCTTCCCGACCAACCGCGTCTTCGGCATGTCCGGCATCCTGGACGCCGCCCGCTTCAAGACCTTCATCGCCATGGAAATGGGCTGCTCCGTTAAGGACGTGTCCACCATCCTCCTCGGCGGTCACGGCGACGACATGGTTCCCCTGCCCAGCTACACCTTCATCGGCGGCATCCCCATCCGGCAACTGCTGCCCGAAGAGAAGATCCAAGCCATGGTCGACCGCGCCCGCAAAGGCGGCGCCGAGATCGTCGCTTACCTGAAAACTGGTTCCGCCTACTATGCCCCCTCCGCCTCGGTCATCCAGATGGTCGAATCCATCCTGAAAGACCAGAAGCGCGTCCTGCCCGTCGCCGCCTACCTGAACGGCGAATACGGCTATGAAGGCATCTACACCAGCGTGCCCGTCATGCTCGGCGCCAACGGTGTAGAAAAGGTCTACGAGATCGAATTGACCGACGAGGAAAAACTGCTCCTCGCCAAGTCTGTCGACTCCGTCAAGAGCCTCATCGCCGTCACCGGGATGTAATTCGCCTGTAACCCCGGAGTGAAACCTAAAACTGCATAGCTCCGGAATGGATTGACGCAACACTTTTCGACAGAAAATGGACCAGTTCCGGGAGAGGAACTGGTCCATTTTTTCAACCTGATTTCTAGTTTTCCGATTTGTCTGGTCCGTATTTATTTCTGGCTTCGTTTGTTGCTGATTGTGGAAACGTTCCCAGTTAAATGGACCTATCTTGCCCGCGCGTTCTACGCGCCCACTTCCTCGTCGCTGGCGCCAGGGAGCACACCGATCTCGCAACAGGCGTCCCCCAAGGCCTGGCAGGACAATGACTCCATGGCGGCCGGTCCGTAAAGGGTCTCCCAAACGCCGCGCAGGATGGCGCGGTGCAGGGGACAGGTCAGATGGTGGCGCCGTTCCGCCGATTCCCGGAAGGGACAATTACGCAATCGAATGACCGTGCGGGCATCATCACAAGTGACTGCTGACACGGCAAGCGATTCGATGGCCGTCAACTCGTCAAAGGACTCCCCGGCAACCCGATTGTCGTTTCCCGTTCCCGCTGCTTTACCGTTCACGACAGCCCCGTTTCCTGACCGGATTCCCTGGGCCAGGCGTACGCCATGGGCATGACCGACCCTGTTCAGCGCGACCATGCCGGCGGCCCCGACATCATCAAGGGCGTCCAGGGTAAGGTCGCAGAGCAACTGGTACTCGCGAGGCGGGAAGTGCAGTGTGATCGCCTTTTTGCGCAGCGAATAGACCCGCCCCGGCCGACCGGGCATGGACTGGTGATCCCACCCCGATTCGAGCAGCCCGATCTCCTCCAGTTTCGACAGGTGGAGGCGGGCGACGTTCGGATGGATGGAAAACTCCTGGGCGATCTCCTTGACCGTGCAGGTCGCGTTCGGGTGGTTGACGATATATTGATAGATAGAGAAACGAGTCCTGTCGGCAAAAACCGAACTGACCTTCTGAGCGTCCTCAAACACAGCATCACCTCATCAGTAGTGGGATGAAACCCAAGTAGTGGATAAAACAGTGGATAAAACCCATTTCATCTTGAAAATCGCCGGCCGCGATTGCTTTCATTTTTACCATTTTTATTATAAGAGACTTATCAATTTGCCGAAAGGCGACAAATACATTTTTCGCAGACGCTTTCGTGGATATGCGGGTCGTTGGCCGGACTAGAAAAAAGTGTCGCTGGAGACAAAGTATTTCCATACTCCATAATTGCTTGATACAAAGAGAAAATCATAGTATGATCATGGTAGATACCAACCTTTATTAATATAAATGTCTTGAAATAACCTTCACAAGCGAGCTGCCCAAGTGAACTACAGAGACAACGAGGTCTTGTAAAGGAGTGCCCGCCATGAGTACAAAGGATCACGGCTTTTACAACATCAAAGCGGTAGAGAAGATGACCGGCGTTGCCGCCGGGACCCTTCGCGTGTGGGAACACCGGTATCAGGTCATCCAGCCGGATCGCAACAAGGCGGGATACCGGGTGTACTCCCAAGAGGACGTGCAGACCATCCAGTGGCTGGCCCAGCAGGTCAAAAACGGCGTGACCATCGGACAGGCCGTCAAGATGCTGCACCAGAAGGATGTCTTGCGCCCCATCAGCCCCCTCGTCGACACCGGGAAAGACGCCCTCGGCGAACTGCACCGTCGCATCGTCCTAGCCCTGGACGACTATGACGAGCAGAAGGCGAGCGCCGCCATGGAGGAGGCCTTGAGCCTCTTTAGCATGGAGCGCGTCGCCGTCGAACTGATCCTGCCCATCCTGCAGGAGCTGGGCGAGCGCTGGGCGCGCCGGGAACTGACTGTCGCCCATGAACACTTCGCCTCCAACTTCTTCCGCGCCCGCCTGGCCGCCATGCTCTGCGCCCTGCCGGCCAACCGCGACCTGCCCCTTGTCCTGGCGGCTTGCGTTTCCGGCGAACACCATGACCTGGGCCTGTTGATCTTCTCCATCTTCCTGCGCCGCCGCGGTTTCCGCGTCATTTACCTCGGCCAGGATCTGCCTACAGAAGACCTCTACGAAGTGGTGGGCGAGCTGCGCCCGCGCATCGTGGCCCTCTCCGTCGGATCCCGTCTGCTGGTGCCCGAAGTGCTCCTGATCCATGAACAACTGACGGACATGACCAAGCGGGGCGGTTTCCCCATGCGCGTCTGCATCGGCGGCCGCGGCCTCGATTATGACATGGAAGCCCCAGGATCATTTGAAAGGATCCTATATCGCCGGTTCCATCGAGTCCTGGGACCACTGGCTGCGCGCCCTCGACTGATCCGGTTGAAAACAGCATACTGTCAAGTGAAGAAAGCACCGCAGGTCAACATCCTGCGGTGCTTTTCGATTTGTTCCGGCGGTGAGCCCGCCCTGTGTTGGCCTTTGGGTATTGCCATTTGGTTTTTCGCCTCAGCCTGTCAGGGGTTCCACTGGGCCCGCCAACCTGCGGGTGTTCGCTCCACACAGACCTGAACTTCCACCACATCGGCGCCTGCCTCCGAGCGGACGCCGGAAGGGGCGCTGGAATCGTCGCTGAAATGAACCGCCGAAGACACCCTGAAACCGGCTTCTGTAGCTGTGGGAGCGATTTCTGGAACCTCCGTCGACACCATACCGGAAACAATGGCGATGTCAGGGGATGGATGGGAGACCCTAAGCTCCTTCGCCAGAAAAAGAAAATAGGGGCCTTCCGTGTAGAATCCCCAGGGGAGTTCGGGCATGGCGCGAGCGCCCTCCTCCCAGACGGTCTCAATCGCCTCGTCCGTCCAGTAGGGGGCCAACAGGCGCGACAAGTCCTCTTTGGAAAGAATGCGAACGGGGGTAAGTCCATGACGTTGCAACCAGTCCGGGTTTTGCGCGAAAAGGGCAATGGACATGCGCTTGTCCGCTTCCAGGGCGAAGTCGGTCAACCGGTCATCGCTCCAATCGGTGAACGTCGCTTCGGGGGCTCTTTCCGGGGCTTCTGTGCGCAAAGAAGCGAAGGCAACGGGAGCGAGCCAATCCGGTACGGCGCTTTCGGCAACAGGAGACAAGGCGAGGGAGAGAAGAGCAAGGAATAAGAGCGGCATCGCATGATGATGAAGCCTCACACCGATTTCCTCCTTTTTCCATTTAAATGGTATATATTCCGTATCGCCCCCATTTATGCCGATTGGAACGATAACTGGGACGTTTGCAGCTTATAGGAAGTGAATATATTTATTTTCTTAATGGCGTCACGCCACTTGTCACCCTGAAAAAGCTTCGAGTATGATATGAGAAAGCGATGTAGAGCAAGAGCATTGACTTTTTTGTGAAGGGCGAACAGAGAACCAGATTTTCTGTTCGCTTTCGGTTTTTTCTGAAAAATTGGAAAATCAGGGGTGAAAGTAAATGGCAAAAGAGGAAACCTATTATCAGTATCTCGAGCGCCGTGGCGTCAGCCGGCGGGACTTCCTCAAGTTTTGCACCGTCATGGCCGCCTCCCTTGGTCTGAGCGCCGGATCGGTCCCGAAGATTGCCGAAGCCTTAGAAACGAAAAAACGGATTCCCGTCATTTGGCGTCACTTGGTGGAATGCACCTGTTGCACCGAATCCTTCATTCGCTCTCACCACCCCATCGCTGCGGACATCCTGCTCAACATGATCTCCCTGGACTACGATGAAACCCTGATGGTCGCCGCCGGCGAGCGCGCCGAAGAGGCCGCCCGCAAGAGCATGGAGGAGAACAAAGGCAACTACATCCTGGCCGTCGAAGGGGCCGTGTCGACCAAAGACGGCGGCATCTACTGCGTCCTGGCCGGCAGAAGCTCTGTCGAGATCCTCAAAGAGGAAGCCAAAAACGCCAAGGCGATCATCGCTTGGGGTTCCTGCGCCGTCAACGGCTGCATCGCCGCCGCCAACCCCAACCCCTCCGGTTCCGTGCCGGTCCAGGAGATCATCAAAGACAAGCCCATCATCAACGTGCCCGGCTGCCCGCCCATCGCCGAGGTGATGGCCGGCGTGATCACCCACCTGCTCACCTTCGACCGCCTGCCGGAACTGGACCGCGAAGGCCGGCCCAAAGCCTTCTACGGTCACCGCATTCATGACAAGTGTAACCGCCGCGCCTATTTCGATGCGGGGATGTTTGTGGAATCCTTTGACGACGAAGGGGCCAAGCAGGGCTGGTGTCTCTACAAAGTCGGCTGCAAAGGGCCCAACACCTACAACTCCTGCGCCAACATGGAGTGGAACGGCGGCGTCAGCTATGACATCAAGTCCGGCCACCCCTGCATCGGCTGTTCGGAAAAAGGCTTCTGGGACAACACTGGCGGTCAGTCCTTCTACACCCACCTGGCCGAGGTGCCCGGCATGAACATCGGCATGAACGTCGACCAGTTCGGCATCGCCGCCGTCGGAGCCGCTGCTGTCGGCGCCGCCGTTCACGCCGGCTTCTCCGCCGTCACCAAGCGGGCGGAAGAGAAGAAGGAAACCAAAGGCGGCTGCGACAAAGATTCTCTGGGAGGTTGAACATAAATGGCAGAACGCATCGTCGTCGACCCTGTCACACGGATTGAAGGCCACCTGCGCGTCGAAGCCAAGGTAGAGGGCGGTAAGATCGTCGATGCCGTCAGCGCCGGCACCATGATCCGCGGCCTGGAAATCATCCTGCGCGACCGCGATCCTCGCGACGCCTGGGCGCTCGTCCAGCGCATCTGCGGCGTCTGCACCACTATTCATGCCCTCGCCTCGGTGCGGTCCGTGGAAGATGCCCTCAAGATCCGCATCCCCAAAAACGCCGAACTGATCCGCAACATCATGTTCACCGCCCTCTATGTCCATGATCATGTGGTCCATTTCTACCACCTGCACGCGCCCGACTGGGTCGACATCCCGAACGCCCTGAAGGCCGATCCGGCCGCCACGGCCCAACTGGCTCAGAGCATCTCCCGCTGGCCCAAATCGACGGCCGGCTACTTCAAGGACGTCCAGACGAAGCTGAAGACCTTCGTCGACAGCGGCCAGCTCGGCATCTTCGCCAACGCTTACTGGGGTCATCCGGCCTACAAGCTGCCGCCGGAAGCCAACCTGATGGCGGTGGCCCACTACCTGGAGGCGCTCTCCTGGCAGAAGGAGATCGTCAAAATCCACACCATCTTCGGCGGCAAGAACCCTCACCCGAACTATGTCGTCGGCGGCATGGCCTCGGCCATCGACATCAACAGCGACAACGCCCTCAACATCGAGCGCTTCAACATGATCGGCCGCCTGATCGACGAGGCCATGGAGTTTGTCGAACAGGTCTACATCCCCGATCTGCTGGCCATCGCCTCCTTTTACAAGGACACAGCGGCCTATGGCGGCGGCGTGGGCAACTTCCTCTGCTACGGCGACCTGCCCACCACCCATATCAACGACCCGGCGGGCTTCCTCTTCCCGCGCGGCGTCATCCTCAACAAAAACCTGGGCGAGGTTCTCGACGTGGATCCCCGCGATCCCGAGCAGATCCTGGAATACACGGACCACTCCTGGTATAAAAACTCCAAGAGCGGCCTCCATCCCTGGGACGGCGAGACGAACATCAACTACACCGGTCCGAAGCCTCCCTATAAGACCCTCGACGAGTCGGGCGCCTTCAACCAGGCCTACTCCTGGCTCAAATCGCCCCGCTGGAAAGAAAAATCCGTCGAGGTCGGCCCCCTGGCTCGCATGCTCGTCGCCTACGCCAAGAAAGACTGCAAGGCCCACGACCTCGTCAAGAGCGAAGTCGACAAGGTCCTCGGCGGCCTCGGCGTCGGTCCCGAAGCCCTCTTCTCGACCCTCGGCCGGACGGCGGCTCGCGGCATCGAGACGAAGCTTTGCGCCACTTGGCTGAAGCAGTTCTACAACGAACTGCTCGCCAACATCAAGAGCGGCGACCAGACCACCTTCAACAAGGAGCGCTGGGAGCCCTCGACCTGGGACAAGGACTGCAAGGGCGTCGGTATCTCCGAAGCGCCCCGCGGCGCTCTCGGCCACTGGTGCCATATTCAAAACGGCAAACTCGCCAACTACCAGTGCGTCGTCCCGACGACCTGGAACGGCTCCCCGAAAGACCACAAGAACCAGCCCGGCGCCATCGAGGCGGCCCTCATCGGCACGCCCCTGGCCAAACCGGAGGAACCGGTCGAACTGCTGCGGACGATCCACTCCTTCGACCCCTGTCTGGCCTGCGCTGCCCACCTTACAGACACGGAGAACCGGGAGATCACCACAATCGATGTCTTGCGGTAAGGAGGTAGGGCCATGAAAGATATGAAAACCGGCCTGCGCTGCCTGCAGACGGTCTATGTCTGGGAACTGCCGGTCCGGTTCTACCATTGGGTGAACGCCCTCTGCATCGTCATCCTCATGGCGACAGGCCTTTACATCGGCAGCCCGGCCCTCAAGCCAACGGTCGTCAACGGCGAGGCGACAACCGTCTTCTGGATGGGCAAGTCCTTCATGTGGCACATCGCCGCCGGCTACGTCTTTATCGCCATCTACCACTTCCGCCTCTACTGGGCCTTCGTGGGCAACGAGTATGCCCGCAGCCATCACTGGCCCTGGCAGAAGGAGTTCTGGCAAGAGTTTTTTGACGTGCTCCTCAGTTACCTCTTTCTGAAACACCACCACGATGAACACCTGGGCCACAACCCGGTCGCCAACCTGGCCTACTTCGGTTTCATCATGGTCGGCTCCATCTTCATGTCGGTGACCGGACTGGCCATGTACGGCGAGCTTCATCCCAACGGGATGATCAGCGCCGCCTTCGGCTGGGTCTTCACCCTCCTGGGGCAGAGCTTCACCGTGCACATGCTGCACCGGCTGATGGCCTGGGGGATCGTGGCATTTATCATCGTCCACCTCTACCTGTCCATCCGCCACGACATGTTCGCCCGCAACGGCACCCTCTCTTCCATGGTCAGCGGCTACAAGTTCGACTGCCAGGAGAACAGCAAGGCCTAGGAACGGTTGTAATCCTAACAACGGGCGGTAATGGCGCTTTTGTTAGCCTGCGCAAAGGGTGGCAGAAGCCTCTAATAGGCTGGGAGATAAGGTTTTACGTAGGCAATACAAGTCTTGTGATGCTACAATGGTTTCATAACGTTATCGGAACGGTTGGGGTGACCTGCGCCATGGGGGCGTTCAGGTTGCCCCGCCGTTCTTCTGGACAGAAAGGGTCACGATGGAAAACAAGCAAAACGAGGAAACCAAGATCATCGTCATGGGCCTTGGCAACCTGCTTTTCACTGACGAGGGCCTAGGTGTCCACGCCATTCGACGGATCGAAGCCGGTTACGCTTTTTCCCCGGAGGTGGAGTTGATCGATGGGGGAACGCTGGGCCTCATCCTGCTCGAACACCTGGAAGAGGCGAGCCACTTCCTCTGCATCGATGCCGTGAACGCCGGTCAAGCGCCGGGGAGTCTCGTCCGCCTCGAAGGGGAGGAACTGCCCCGCTATCTGGGGGTGAAGATGTCCCAGCACCAGATGGGGTTTCAAGAGGTGCTGGCCCTGGCGAGCCTGCGGGGAACCCTGCCCGATCAGATGGCGCTCGTTGGCGTCCAGCCGGAAAGCCTTGAATGGGGTACAGAGCTCTCGCCGACGGTAGCGGCTACACTGCCCGCTGTGACCGGGGCGGTCTTAGAACTGCTCGGACGCTGGGGCGTTTCGGTAACGCCGAAGGGATGAAAGGGCGGGAGGAGGGGAAGCTGCGTGCATGAAATGGCCCTGATGGAAAGCCTCGTAGGAGTGCTGGCCAGCGAGGCGCCCCGGCACAACATCGCCAAGATCAAAAAAGTCAAGCTCACTGTCGGCGCCTTGACCCACGCCTTGCCCGATGCGCTCCAGTTCGCCTTTTCTGTCCTGCGGGAACAACCCCTCTTTGCGCCTGGCGCCGAGTTGGAGATCGAGGAGCGGGAGACGCGGGGCCGCTGCCGCGATTGCGGCGTCGAGTTCGCTGTAGAGGGAAACTTCGGCTTTCTCTGCTCCGGTTGCGGCGGCTTCGCCGTTGAAATTATCCAGGGCCGGGAGTTGCAAATCGACTACTTTGAGGGTGACTGACATGCAGATCAAGTTGGGCCAAAACCTGCTCGGCGCCAATGCGGCCATCGCCGGCGAGATCCGCCGGCTGATGGAGGAAAAAGGGATACTCCTGCTCAACCTGATGAGTTCGCCCGGCGCCGGCAAGACGACGCTGCTGGAAAAGACGCTGGCCGCCCTAAAGGACCGCCTGCGCCTCGCCGTCATCGAGGGCGATGTGGCGACGACGAAGGACGCCGAACGGATCGCCCGTCTCGGCATCCCTGTCGTTCAGATCAACACCCACGGCGCCTGTCACCTCGACGCCGCCATGGTGCGCGACGTGCTGCCCGCCTTTGACCTGGACGGCCTCGACCTGTTGATCGTGGAGAACGTGGGCAATCTCGTCTGCCCCGCTGAGTTTGATCTGGGGGAGGCCATGAAGGTCGTCGTACTGTCCACGACGGAGGGCAACGACAAGGTGCCCAAGTATCCGCTCATGTTCCGGGAGGCCGGCGCCCTACTCCTCAATAAGATCGACCTGTTGCCGTTCACCGATTTTCACCTCGACGAACTGGCCGACGATCTGGGACGGATCCACCCCGGCCTGCCCCGTTTTGATCTGTCGGCCCGCACGGGGGAAGGGATGGACCGCTGGAGCGAGTGGTTGCTGGCTCAAGTGGAGGAGCGCCGCCGGCGATGACGGGTGGGAAAAGCGATAGGGCGGAACGGTCTGCCGCAGGCCGTGATGGGGCGGACCATGCTGTGTCAAAATGCGAGATCGCGAATCAGGCTGCTCAATCGGCCCGGACGGTCCTAATCACCGGCACCGTCCAGGGCGTCGGTTTCCGGCCATTCGTCTACCGGTTGGCGACGAGCCTCGGCTTGGCCGGCTGGGTGCTGAACGGTGCGAAGGGTGTCGAGGTCCGGTTGGAAGGCGCGCTTGGGTCGATAGAGGCTTTTTTGCAGGCCCTGAAGACAGAAGCGCCCCCCTTGAGCCGCATTGACTGTGTGCAGGTCCAGGAAGCGCCTGTCGAGGGTCTTCGCCTTTTTTCCATCGCCGTGAGCGATGCTTTGGACAGGGCCACAGAGGATGTTGCCCATGCCAGTGTCCCCCCCGACGCCGCCCTTTGCCCGGAATGCCGTCGCGAGATGGAAGATCCGGCCGATCGCCATTATCGATACCCTTTTACCAACTGTACCCACTGCGGACCCCGCTTCACCATCATCCGGCAGGTTCCCTACGATCGCGCCCAGACGAGCATGGCCTCTTTTTCCATGTGCCCGGCTTGCCGCCGTGATTACGACGATCCCCAGGACCGCCGCTTTCACGCGCAGCCGACGGCTTGTCCCCTTTGCGGTCCTCGCGTCTGGTTCGCCGGTGGCGACGGGCGGGAGATCACTGGCGACTGGGTCCAACTCTTTCGCGAGTCGATCAGGCAGGGAAACATCATCGCCATCAAAGGGCTGGGCGGGTTTCATCTCGTCTGCGACGGGCGAAATGGCGATGCCATCGCCGAGTTGCGCCGTCGCAAGCGGCGACCGGCGAAAGCCCTGGCGGTGATGGGACGGGACCTGGCGACCCTCCGCCGGATCTGCCGGATCAGCGATCGGGAGGCGGCAGCGCTCTCGGGACCGGAAGCGCCTATCGTCATCCTGGAACGGCGAGAGGACGCCGCGCTCCCTGCCAACCTGGCGCCGGGAACAGGCACCTTGGGCGCCATGCTGCCGTATACGCCGCTCCACTACCTGCTTTTCGATGAATCCCTCGACCTGCTCGTGATGACCTCAGGAAACCCCGGCGGGTTGCCTCTCGTCCGGGACAATGGGGCGGCCCTCGCCCAGTTGAGCGGCATCGCAGACGCCTTTGTCTTTCATGACCGCGAGATCGTCAGTCGCGCCGATGATTCCGTCGTCCGCGTCATTGACGATACCCTTCAGTTTTACCGCCGTTCACGCGGTTATGTGCCTGCGGGGATCCCCGTTCCCTGGACGGGGGGCGCATCTGACCGGATCCTCCTGGCTGTTGGGGCGGAGATGAAAAACGCCTTCGCCCTCTTTGGCCGCGGCGCCGCCTACCTCAGCCAGCATATCGGCGATGTGGACACCCGCGAGGGCCGTGACAACTACCTGGAAAGCCTGTGGAACCTGGAGCGGTTGCTCGAATTGTCGCCCCAACGGGTGGCCAGGGACTGTCATCCCCAGTACCGCATGACGGCGCTGGCGGAGGAGATCGCCTATGGTGATGGCGCGCCAACATCCCTTCCCATCGACGACATCCAGCACCACCACGCCCACCTGGCTGCTGTGCTCGCTGATAACGGCGAGGCGGGGCCGGCCATCGGCATCATCCTCGATGGCACCGGATTCGGGGAGGATGGCATGATCCGGGGTTTTGAGATCCTCATAGGCGACCTGCGCGACTACCGTCGCCATTTCTGGCTGCGGCCGGTTCCCCTTCCCGGTGGAGAATCGGCTGTCCGCCGACCTTGGCTGACGGCGGCCGCCTTCCTGGGCGAGGCCTTCGGCGAAGCCGGCTGGTCACAGGCGAAAGCCTTTTTTCCGGATCGGGCCGCCATGATCGAAAACGCCCGCCGGATGGCCGAAAAAAGGCTGAACACGCCCCTCGTCTCCAGCGCCGGACGGCTTTTTGACGCTGTCGCCGCCCTGCTCGGACTGTGCCTGGAAAACAGCTATGACGGTCAGGCCGCCATCGAACTGGGCGAGCGGGTCCGATTGCGGCTGGGGCTGACCGGCTGTGGCGAGGAACCCTTGCCCGTGACGGACGGCATCATGGATCAAGAAGAGGCGATTGTTGCTCAGCCGGATAGGGCAGAACGGCTCTTGGAGGCGGCATTGGCGGATGGGGAATACCCCTTTGCATGGACAAAGGGAGAGGAATCCGGTAGAGGAACCAGTTGCGGAAGCAGTCGCGGAACCGGGGAAATCGATTTTGCGCCGCTCTTATCGGCCCTCTTGGCCGACCGGGAGGCTGGCGTGCCTGTCGAGGTCATCGCCAGCCGGTTTCACAATACCATTGTCCGAATGGCGGAAGCGGCGTCGTCGGCCCTGCGGGAGGAATGCGGAATTCATCGCGTTGCCCTCGGCGGCGGCGTCTTTCAGAATCCCTACCTGTTTACATTGACCCGCCGTCTGTTGGCCCGGAGAGGATTCTTCGTGCTTGTTCCTCGCAATGCGCCCGCCAACGACGGAGGGCTTGCCCTGGGGCAGGGTGTCATCAGTTTGTGGAGAGGGGAATGACCGATGTGCCTGGCTGCGCCGTCGCGTATCACCGCCATTCAGGAAGGCGGTTTTCTCGCCGAGGTGGAATCCTTCGGCAATAAAAGAACCGTTGGGCTCACCCTTGTTCCCGAAGCGAAGGTGGGCGACTATGTGCTCGTTCACGCCGGCTTTGCTGTGCAGATCCTTGATGAGGAGGCTGCCCTCGACAGCCTGAAGGCCTGGGAGGAGATCCTTTCGGCTGCCAAAGGCGGGGCGTAAAATCGGGACGCAAAACAGGAGTGCAGCGCCAACAGGAGCGCTCACAGGAGCGAAGCGGGTCTAAAGCAAGGGGCGCAAGTACCTGGGGAGGGATATTTTTTTGCACAAGGAGATCCTGAAGCGGTTCCGCGATCCCGAACTGGGACGACAGATGGCGGGGCGGGTGCGGGAGCGATTGGACCGGCTGACCGACCGGTTGGGAAGGCGGGCCAACGTGATGGAGTTCTGCGGCACCCATACGGCCGCCATCTCGCGGACCGGCATCCGGGAGTTGCTGAAGCCCCATGTCCACCTGATGAGCGGACCTGGCTGTCCCGTCTGTGTCAGCGACTACGTCGACATCGACCGGATCATCGCTCTTGCCGGAATGTCCGGGGCCATCATCGCCACCTTCGGCGACATGATGAAGGTGCCCGGCAGCCGGACGACCCTGCTGGAGGAAAAGGCACGCGGCGCCGATGTGCGGGTGGTCTTCTCGTCCCTGGACGCGTTGGCAATCGCCCGGGAAAACCCAGATAGGGCCATCATTTTTGTCGGCGCCGGCTTTGAAACGACTGCCCCAACGGCGGCGGTCACGGTCGAACAGGCGGTGCGGGAGGGAAGGGACAATTTTTTTCTCTACTCGCTGCATAAGATCACCCCGCCGGCCATGATGGCGCTGTTGCCTGATCCGGACCTTCAGGTGGACGGCATCCTGCTCCCCGGCCATGTGAGCCTGATCACCGGGAGAGGCTATTGGGACTTTCTTTCTCGCGATCTGGGCTTGCCGGGGGTGGTGGCCGGCTTCGAGCCGCTGGAACTGCTGAGCGCCGTCGATGCCCTGGCCTCATTGCTTCTAGAGGAGCGCTACGCTGTCATCAACGCTTACGGGCGGGCGGTCCGGGAAGAGGGCAACCCGTCGGCGCTTGACGCCATGGCGCGTTGCTTTGACCTGCAGGAGGGCCATTGGCGCGGGCTCGGCATTGTGCCGGCGAGCGCCTTGAAACTAAAGCCGGAATTGGCGCCATGGGACGCCGAAGTCCGGTTTCCCCTCGAAAAAAGGTCGGCTGCGCCGCCGAAGGGCTGCCTTTGCGGGGAGATCCTCAAAGGCAAAAAGACGCCTTTTGACTGCCCGCTGTTCGCCAGCGGGTGTGAACCCGCCCGGCCCGTGGGTCCCTGTATGGTTTCCCACGAAGGGACCTGCGCCACCTACTACCGCTATGAGCGCTTCACAAGATAACCGCCGAAGGATACATAATGAATGACATTGAGCGCGAAGGAGGGACGGCCGTGCCGGAGGAATGCATCCTGCTGGCCCATGGCGACGGCGGCGCTTTAACCCACCGTCTGGTGCAGGAGATCTTCCTGCGCCACTTTGACCACCCCGCCTTGCGGGACTTGACTGACGCCGCCCTGCTCCGCTTGCCTGAGGGACGGCTGGCGATGACCACGGACACCTTCGTCGTCAAGCCGCTCTTTTTTCCCGGCGGCGACATCGGCAAACTGGCTGTCGCCGGCACGGTCAACGACCTGGCCGTATCAGGGGCGCGTCCCCTCTATCTGACCGCCGCCTTTATCCTCGAAGAAGGTTTTCCCCTCGCTGACCTTGAACAGGTGGTCGCATCGCTGGCCCGGACGGCGAGCGAAGCGGGCGTCGCTGTCGTCGCCGGCGATACGAAGGTGGTCGAGCGGGGCTGCGGCGATGGCGTCTACATCAACACGGCCGGCGTCGGCGTCGTTGCCGCAGGGCGGGACCTGGGTTACCACCGCATCATGCCCGGTGATGCAATCCTGGTCAACGGAACGGTGGGCGATCACGGGCTCGCCATCCTCTCCAAGCGGGCGGGCATTGAATTTGACACGCCTGTGGAGAGCGATTGCGCCACCTTGAACGGCTTGACGGAAATGCTCCTGGAACGCTTTCCCGAGTCCGTCCGGTTCATGCGCGATCCGACTCGGGGCGGCGTCGCCACCACCTTGAATGAAGTGGCCCAATCGACAGGCCTGGACATCATTCTCGAAGAGCAGGATCTGCCCGTCCGCGAAGAGGTGCAGGGCGCTGCGGAACTGCTCGGTCTCGATCCCTTGTACCTGGCCAACGAGGGGAAGGTGCTTATCGTCGCCGCATCGGAAGCGGTGGAAGCGATCCTGGCCGTTTTGCGCGAGCATCCCCTCGGCCGGAACGCCGCCGCCATCGGCCGCGTTGAGGTGGGAACGGGGGTTGGACAAGGCAGGGTCTTCCTGAGGACGCCGCTGGGAGGACACCGCATTCTCGACATGCTCGCCGGAGATCCGCTGCCCCGGATCTGCTGATCACCAGCAAACATCGAAGGAGGTGGAGCCCATGTGCACGCCGGGGTCTTTTTCCAACGAATTGCAACTGCTCATCCGGCAGATGAAAGGCCGCACCCACCGGCTCTTTCACGACGCCAAGGATGTGGCCGATTACCTGAAAGATAACCGGCAGGAGGTCGAACTGGCGGAACTGCTGGAGCAGATGGCAACGGCCCTGAAAGAGGCGGAAAACGCGGCCGCCCGGGCGATGGACCTGGCAGCCAGCCGGCAGGAAGCGGTCGAGGCGCAGAGACCGTCGCCGACGGCCACGGTCTTCAACGGGTAATTGCGCCCGCAACAAATCATCGCGCAAAAACCTTTGGAAAACAGTGTGTTGACGATGAAATGCGCAGTCAGTATCGAGAACCCGGTTTTTCGCCGAGTTCTCGACGTTTTAACGAACGACGTATACACATCTAAATCACTTTCATGACCCGTCGGGTTATAAGCGATTATGAAAATGGCTTCTCATAAAAAAATAAAGTCATAAAAAACTTGTTACCGCAATTGCAACGAGAGGGAGGATTAAGGCCTGATCCGTCGAAAAGAGAACCTGGGTATAGACCATAACGGCGGAACACAAAGGAACAGGCGCAAAAGGAGGAGACCCTGTGGAAGCGAAAAAAATCCTCATGCTTGTAGGCGACTTTGTGGAAGATTACGAAGTGATGGTTCCCTTCCAAGCCCTGACGATGCTCGGGTACCAGGTGGACGCCGTCTGCCCCGGCAAAAAGGCTGGCGAAAAAGTGAAGACGGCGGTTCATGACTTTGAAGGCGATCAGACCTATTCGGAAAAACCGGGCCATCAGTTCACCCTCACCGCCGACTTTGACGTTGTCCGGGAAGAGGAGTACCTGGGCCTGGTCGTTCCGGGCGGACGGGCGCCCGAATACATCCGGTTGAATGCCCGGGTAATCGAAATCGTCCGGACCTTCGATGCCGCCAAGAAACCGATCGGCGCCATTTGTCACGGACCGCAGGTGCTCGTCGCCGCCGGGGTGCTCGCCGGTGGCACCTTCACCGCCTATCCCGCCTGCATGCCCGATATCGTCTGCGCCGGGGGAACATGGGCGGCAGTCAATGACACCGCCAGCAACGCCTGCACGAGCGGCCACATTGTGACGGCCCCGGCTTGGCCGGCCCACCCCGAATTCCTGCGCGCTTTCGTGAGTCTGCTGGGAGCGGAAATCCGCATCTGATTCTCAGCGGATGCTTTGACGATGTTTGCGCCCCATTGCGAAAGACCAACGCGCTCCCAACGCGCCCGCATGCCCTGTCTGATGAAGCCGGCTACATACGCTGTTGATGACAAAGGGTCCCCGGCTGTTCGCCTGGGACCCTTCCGATTCACTCGCCGATGATCTTGACAAGAACGCGCTTGCGCCGCTTGCCGTCAAATTCGCCGTAAAAGATCTGCTCCCACGTTCCCAGATCGAGCTTGCCCTGGGTCACCGCGACGACAACCTCCCGCCCCATGATCGTCCGTTTCAGGTGAGCGTCGGCGTTGTCTTCAAAACCGTTATGGCGGTAGCGGTCATAGGGCTTTTCCGGCGCCAGTTTTTCCAGCCATTCCTCAAAATCGCTGTGCAGGCCGGCTTCGTCGTCATTGATAAAAACGCTGGCCGTGATGTGCATGGCGTTGCAGAGCAGCAGGCCTTCCCGGATGCCGCTTTCACGCAGGACCTCTTGGACCTGCCCGGTGATGTTGATCAACTGGCGGCGCTGTTTCGTTTCGAACCACAGTTCCTTGCGGTAGTGACGCACCGTCATTCCTCCTTTCGTAGGGAAGCCGCACATAATGTGAACTGCTTCATCCAAAAAATAAAAACTGGATTTATGGAAAGGGGATATGCCCATGAAGGCGATTCTTTCCCGGAGAAGTGTGCGCAAATACACCGATCAACCTGTCTCGGACGAGACGGTCAAGGAACTGCTGGCTGCGGCCATGAGCGCGCCGTCGGCGGGCAACCAGCAACCGTGGCATTTCATCGTCATCCGTGATCGCGCCCAGTTGGATCAGATCCCTGCCTTCCATCCTTACGCCGGCATGGTCAAGCAGGCGCCGGTGGCGATCCTGGTTTGCGGCGATGAGACGCTGGAGAAGTACAAGGGTTTCTGGGTGCAGGACTGTTCAGCCGCCACGGAGAACCTGCTCATCGCTGTTGAAGCGCTCGGCCTCGGCGCCGTTTGGGTGGGCGTCTACCCCGAAGCGAGCCGGGTGGAGCAGTTCCGGAAGCTCTTGGCAATTCCGGATCATGTCACCCCCTTTGCCTTGATCCCCGTCGGATATGCCGCAGAAAAACCGGCCCCGGCAAACCGCTTCGAACCATCGCGCATCCATTATGATCGCTGGTAGCCGCATCATGATTGCTGTTAGTTATTTCAACCACAGTGGAATCAGGCCCAGGTACTCTTTCATTGCCAGGCTCGCGTTACCCATCGCACTAGCGGAAGGCGCCCAATCGTTGAGTGTGTAGAGGGCTTGCCGGTTCACCCGGTAATCGGTCGGGAAGGGAAGCGTTGACATGCCCAACTTGGAAAAGTGACGAACAGACCGCTCCATGTGAAAAGCCGATGTCACCAGAATCGGTTTTTTAAATCCTCGCGCGTCGAGGATTTCTTTGGTATAGCGCGCGTTTTCCTCCGTGTTCCGGCTCGTCTCCTCGACAATGATCATCGATTCGGGGACGCCGAGGCCGGCCAACTGGCGGAGGGCGATGCGGGACTCGTTGCCGGTGTTTTCAAGTACCTGTCCGGCTGAAACGATGATCGGCGCGCCGGTCAACCGATGAAGGCGAGCGGATGCCAAGAGGCGGTTGGCGCTGCCGCCGGTCATCTGTCCCAACCCGTCTACATCGGGCGTGTCCATGGTGGCGCCTCCCCCGAGCATGATGATCACGTCTCCAGATGGCTTATCCGGCGGCAGGTAGCGGTTTTCCAGCGAGCGGATCATCGTCTCGCCAACAGCGGAGATGGAGAACAGGTAGAGCAACAGCGCCATCGCTGCAGAGAAACCGGCAGGTCCAAGCTGGTGCTTTCGCCGGTAATAGAGCGCCGCCAACAGGAGCAGGGGAATGAACAGGCCGGGAGGAAGCATAAAACTGTAGATAAATTTCATGGCAAAGAGCGTATCCATAGCCTCGCCCCTATCCTCTTTTTTCGGACAAAACACCATCTATTATAGTACAGCCCTTTTCCAGGATAAACGAATGCTGGGAAAGTAATTATAGGCACGAACAGTGAAAAGCTGCGCAAGGCAACGAATCTAAGAAAAAGCTTGACTAAGACAATAAATCAACGCGCAGACAATACATTAACACTAAGACAATACATTAACGCTAAAACAATACATCAAGTTCAAATGAAAAAAAGAGCGAAAGCAGTCGTATAACCTTAGAGCAAAGATAATTAAGGGCGGAACGAGAGGGAGCGACGCATTCATGGAGGTCCTGCTTCGGCGGTTTGCCGGTTTTATCAATGACAGCCACGATTGGATTCTCGCCGAGTCGTCGCGAGCAGGCGCCGGTCTTACTGACAAGGAACTGCACTTTTGGATCATTGGACTTTTGGGTATCGTCCTTTTTTTTCTTATCCAAGCGGTTGTCCGTTTTCTGTCCCGCTGGGGGCTCTCCGCCGTCTCCTTCGCAACAGCCTTCATCATGGTCTTGGCCATGACCATCGGGATTGAAGCGGAGCAAAAGATATTGGGGCGCGGAAGAATGGAGGTCATGGATGTCGTCGCCGGGGTTGCCGGGTTTCTTCTGTTTTCATCGCTCTATTTCATGGCGCTGGGTGCTTGGCGATTGCTGCGCCGGCTTTGGAAGAGGGGAGGAGACGGGAAAGGCGATAAGAGTTAAATTTTGGGTTGCATTCGGAAAAAACAATGTATGCTGAAGGACCTGTGGCGGACGCCGCAGGTCTTTTTTTACGTCATTCCGTCACCTTCTTCAGCATTTTCTCTATTAATGATAATGAACCCTCTTTTAGGGCGATGCACATGGCATGTTTAGGAAAAGGAGTTGAGGCGTTTTGGATCCCAATCTGTTTTTGCTCGGGCTCTTTGTCATTGTCTTCGGGGTTATGGTCACGGTCACCTTTGCCATCCGTTCCTACGGTCCGGCGCTTGTCGAGTTTATGAAGTCTGCGACGACGGAGCAGCAACGGCAGACGGTGACCAAACTGGCGCAGTCGGCTGTCGTCTTTGCCCGGGCTCGATTCGGCGAACTCTCCGGCAAGGAACAGTTCGAGAAAGCGCTTCTGCTGGTGAGCAACGCCCTGGCGGAAAAGGGCATTCAGGTTTCTCCCGACGAATTGGAGTCGACCGTCGAATTTGCCTACGAAGAAGCGAAAAAGGCGGGACTGGTCGTATCCTTGAGCGAGTTGAAGAAAATCGCCGATGGTGGGCCGGAGGCGCCGTCCTCCGCGGAGGAGGCGCCTGTCGCCTAAGGGAAATCCTGCGCTAGCGCAAGCCGTATTTTTTGCGTAATTTTCAATTATACGAATATTATACATAGTGGTTGCAAAGGTTATACAGTTCTGTTATTGTACAAATTGTAGACCAACGATCAGGAGAATACTGTTTCCAACGGGCGGGGCGAAGAAGTCCTTTTTTTCGGCGGCTGGGTTCATCGTGTTGGGAGAAAAGAGGGACCAAAATGGAATCGATTTGGCTGATCAACCTATTGTTTTGCCTCTGGATCTTATTCCTGAAGACAGTCAGCAATCCTCAGGCCCAGTGGGATGACGATGATTTGTAGGACTTGAGGGTGGATAAAAGCGCCGCTACCGTGTGCACGGTGAGCGGCGTTTTTATTTATTGCGGGGCGTTGTGATGATTTTCCGAGGTCCGGTCATACTAGACCCGGAGGTGATCCCATGGAGAAAAATGTCGTGCTTCCCAATCTCGGCGAAGATTCGGGAACAATTATGGATGATCCGAATATCATCGCGGAAGATCTCAACAACGTGGCCACGCCCGATATCAACTATGTTCCCTCCGCCAACCTGCAGGAAGTGAAGACCCACGTGCGGACCATCGACAAGGGGACGACGAGGCGCTAAGAACAATCGAAGAAGACTGGTTTAGCCGGCCTAGGAAAAAGCCGGCTTTTTGCGTGCAATACAGGTGTTTTATCCTACACCCAGGATGATTTCATTGCCCACTGCCTTAGGAGTCTTGCTTGCCGGTTCCCTTGTCGTCATCGTCCACCTCTTGTACAGCCGCTAAAGGTGTAGTATGACCAGACCCTTTACGGGAAACGCGAAGGATTCCGGAAGGCGACGGCGAAGCAAGCGGTAGGGGAACTGCCAGCAAGGCGTAATGGCGAGGCGTAATCGCAAAGGCAGTTCCTTCCGGGAATGGATGACCGGCGACGGCCGTCGGGAAAGCAGGTGGCTCAATCATGGCCTTTCGAAAAATGTGGGCAGCGCTCTTGGTTGTGGCAGTGCTGGCCCTCGGGTTGGCGCTGAGGCCAACGCCGTTTTCCATCGCTTCACTCTTCGGGGTGACTGGTCAACCTGCGCCTCAAAGGAATACCCAACCCACTCCCCAATCTGCTGCTCGCTCCAATCCCCATGCCCTGTCTGATTTGTCTCCCCTTCAGTCGAGAGAGGGATCGATCAAAAAAGCAGACCTTATCCGTACGATCCGCGGCAACACCGTGTCCTTGCGGGGGCAGGCATTGACCAACTGGCAGAAGTGGCGGGAAGGTGTAGAGCAGTTGTCCCTCGAACACCCCGGGCAGGTCTATATCGGCGGAGCGCCGCTGGGCAACCGTGTCTGCCTGACCTTTGACGACGGCCCCGACAGGAGGAACACCCCGCGGATCCTGGACATCCTCCGGGATCACGGTGTGGCGGCCACTTTTTTCGTCCTCGGGGAAAACGCCGAAGCCTTTCCCCAGGTTTTACAAAGGATGGACCGGGAGGGGCACCTGGTGGCCAGTCACAGCTTCACTCATCCTCGCTTCACCAAAGCGACCGAAGCGGCGATCCGTTCCGAACTGGATCGGACTGCCCGGACCTTGGTCAAAACCATCGGCAAAGCGCCGGCCCTTTTTCGTCCGCCTTACGGTGATATCGACAGGGCTGTCCTGCCCTTGTTGGAACAGGGGGGCTACAAAACGGTGATCTGGTCGCTCGATCCCTTTGACTGGGACCGTAAGACGCCCGAAGAAATATCCGACTACGTCATCGAAAATGCCCGCGCCGGAGACATTGTCCTGCTGCACAGCGGAGGCAACGGGGGGGCGACGGCGAAGGCGCTCCCTTCGATGATCGCCGGATTGAGACAAAAAGGGTTCGTCTTCGTGACGGTGGCGGAGTTGCTGGCTGTCGACGATTATCAATAACGCTCTCTTTTCACTGACGAAAACGCAAAGAGGCTGCTTTCAGCGAGCAGCCTCTTTGCGTAGAGAGTCCTTTTTTGAGCCTTTTATTTTGGGTCTTATGGAGAGTCGGTCGATGCATTTTATTGGATGAGGATCAGGTCTGCCGCGCCGGCGACGAGGTTTCCGTAGATGTCCAGTGTCATGGGACCGGACATGACGCCGTTGATCTTACAGGTTGCCAGCACCTTCCCCTGGGGATCGACGGCGAAGACGGCAGAATCATCTCTGCAGGGAACGTTCGCATTGACGTAAATGATGCCATTGAGATCGATCAAGGGGGTGCTGGCGACGATTCTTGCATCGGTATATGGTGTCAAATCGGTTTTCCAAAGGACTTGTCCGGTTGCGGAGAGGGCCAGCAGTTGCGAATCAGTGACCACGTAGATTCCGTTCCAACCGACGGCGATCCCAGAGGGCTGGTTGCCGCCCAGGATCAACGCCCTCCATTTTTCTTTTCCCGTCGCCGCATCCAAGGCATTAAGGTAGAGTTTCCGGGCGCCCGGCACCGGTTCATTCAGGTCCAGCCCGGTGACATAGAGGGCGCCGTCAGGACCGATAGCCGGCGGTCCATATAGGACCCCGCCGGTCTCAAAAGTCCATTTCATTTCCCCAGAAGCGGAGAAAGCGTTCAACCGCTTGTCATAACCGCCTGCATAGACGCTTCCATCGGAGGCGACGACAGGCGCAAAGGAGGAAGCGTTGGTCATTGTGAATTGATTCAGGACGATTCCTGTCGATGCAGAAAGCCGCAGTAGAACCCCATCATCGCAGGCGGCCCAGACGCTCCCATTCGGCGCCGCCGTCAAACCGCCCTTGCTGACCTTATAGGGATGTGCCCATCGCAGCGCGCCTTCGGCGTCAAGGGAGATAATCTGTGTCGAAGAGCCGATCAGGATCAGCCCTTGCGACAGCACCGGAGCTGTCTTCATAGCGCCGTCGGCATCGTACCGCCATTTCTCTTTACCATCTGCGCCGAAGGCGTAAACGATGCCTGCCTCTGTGCCGGCATAGACGGTTCCATCCCGGGCGACGACAGGCGCGCCAAAGTGACTTCCGGCAGAGAGAGCGGCCGCTGGCGTTTTCAACTTTTTCGGGCCATATTGCAGCAGTTGGCGGGAGGGGCTGTGAAGCGGCATCCCTGTTGTTGGCTCGCTTCCCTGAGGGGTGTAATAGACGCTGCCTAAGGCCGGACGTCCGGACCAGGAGAGGAGATCGCCCATGTCCGCATAGAGGACTCCCTGGCGAAATACAGGAGGGGCGTTGAGCCATACCGGCTTGTTGTTCAAGAGGGCAATTGGATTATCCGCCTGGATGAGAAGGCGGCTGTTCGATTTTTCGAAAAGGACAGGGAAGCGGTAATCCTTTGTTTTGGCGCTCCAACCGTTTTGGGTGAGAAAGGGTTCAACAGGAGCCAGCGCATGCGATCCCGTCAGGATCGTGTCATGCCCTTTGCGAAAGGTTGCTTCAGTCTTTTTCTGTCGGGTCCGGCTGTAGTTTGGATCAGGCATCCCCTGGTCCCACAAACCCGCATCGGTTACGCCGTCTTTGCCTCGGACGCCCAGGCCATGAGGCAGGTTCGCGCGAAACTCGCCAATATAGTAATTGCTCGCGCTTTCCATCAATGCGCCGCTTCCGTGGAATGTCCCTTCTTGAAAATCGCCTTCATAAAAGACGCCGTTCGGCCATTGCAACCGCCCATAGCCATGGGGGAGCGAGTTGGAGAATTTGCCTTTATAGATCGTTCCGTTCGACCAGCGCAGCGTGCCGGGGCCTTCGATCTTGCCTCCTCGAATATCCCCCTCGAATATGGACCCGTCAGACCACTGCACCGTAGCCGCCCAGGCTGTTTGGACCGACAACAGGGCAGCCAGCGCCGCGCCGGCAAAGAGGACAAAACAGCGACGCAACCGGTTCACCTCCAGCGATATTCATTACAAGATGATTACGTCATCGAATACATGATGGATGGTATGGTTTTCGAGAATGATGATGCAGATCCTTTCTACGCATGAAAACCTTTCAAATGATCGTAGTCTCTTTTTGGCAAATTAGAGGCCGAATTGGCATCGAGAATGCCGAAAGCATAAAAAACGCCTGCTTATCAAAGCAGGCGTTTCAAATTCATATGGAGCCGATGGCCGGACTCGAACCGGCGACCTATTGATTACGAATCAATTGCTCTACCAACTGAGCTACACCGGCAGTGGCTTGGTTCACCCAAGCAGAGGATAGTTTAGCATAGGATAGGGAGAAATGTCAACGGGGAAGTTTTCCCCAGACCAGCAAAGGGGCATCAGCAGAAGAAATCGATAAAACAGTCCGTCAATAAGGAATAAACGAACCGTTGTGGAAATATATGATCAATATGGCAAAATAAAAAAGGAATTAATCACCCTGAAGCGAATACTATTCTACTTATCTTTACGGTGGAGAAGGAGGGGCCTCATGGGAATGGCAGCGGAGCGCTTGTTTCCGGGCGGCGATCAGGAAGATCTGGGCCTGGACGATTTGTTTGATGTCATCATGCGCTCCATGCAGGAGGGGTTAATCCTGATCAACCGGCAGCGTGTGATCCATGTGATCAATGAGGCCGCCATTCGCATCCTTGGGCTGGAGAGTGTCGATAGCACCGTCAACCGGCGTATCGAAGAGGCGGTCGGGCCTGTTTTCTCTCGCAGTTCCGAAGAATACCTGCGGACCAGTCCCTGGATGTCGGTGCTGCGAACCGGAGAGCCCCAGTATGATGTGGTGCGCCATACCCTGTCCGGCCTGATCCTCAGCGTGAATTTCGTGCCCGTGATCAAAGGCGGTGTCGCCCAGGGGATCATGGCCACGATCCAGGACGTGACCGCCCGGATCCGCCTGAAGGAGGATCTGATCCGGGCCAACCAGGAGTTGGAAGAGGCTTTTTCCCTGACCCTCCCCAACTACAAGGTGACCCATAAGCTCAAGACGACGCCGGAGTATGTGGATGTCTATGATCCGGCGACAGGGAAGATCACGATCACGGCGGTGATTGAAGACGGCTCCTACCGCCACGTGATCAACGCGCTCAAGGTGCTGGCTGATCTGCACAAGCAGGGGATCACCGAGTTGATCGGCATCGAAAAGGACACCCTGGTCCAGGCGATCCTCTTTCACGACCTGGGCAAGGTCCAACCGAAGGCGAAGGTGGGCGATGTCGTCTCGCCGAAGAACTTTTTCGAAGACGGCGTCCACCATGCCGAGCGGAGCGCCGAGTTTGCCCAGCACTATTACAACCAGCCGCCCGATGTGGTCGCCTTGATCCGCTACCACCACCACCGGGAAGAGGAACTCCCCGCGAGCTTCCCCTTTCGGCTGATGCCCATGCTGCGGCTGCTCAAGCTCGTCGACGGCATCTCAGCCGGGCTGACCCGCCGGGGCAACCAGGTCTGCTTCACCGTCGACGGCAGTTCGATCATCATCCGTGAGACGTCGATCCATCCCGATTACAATAACATCCGCTCGGTCGATCTCTTCACAGGGGCAAAACAAGCGCTTCCCAACGGGTAGTCTTATGGGAGCGGGACTTTTCGGGTCCACCGGTCTTTGTCCCGAGTCTCGTACTTTTCCATGGTCCGGCGAAAGATGTCGGCCATGTCATAGCCCTGGGAATTGGAGAGGCAGACGAGGATGAAGAGCAAGTCGCCGATCTCTAGTTCCAGATCGCCCTCGGCTTCGCCGGGCTTTTTCTTTTTGGGGCCAAAACGGTGGGAGACCTCCCGGGCCAGTTCGCCCAACTCCTCACAGAGCCGGATGACGAGGGTGGGCGGGTCAAAATAGCCCTCCTCAAACTGGGAGATGTAGGCGTCCACGCGGTCCTGTAGGTCGCGCAGGCTTGGCGATTCCATGGTAATCACTCCTTTTATGAGCTAGCTTAAAGATAGCCTTCGCCGGGAGACTTGTCCAGCATGGGGGCACTGAAGGGCTTAAAATCAAACAGGTTTTACGATGAGAAATCGGCGAAACCCACTTGACGCCGTAAGTACAAAGTGGAACAATGTAAGTGAACACTCACTTATTCTGTTGTCATACTTATCATAGACAAGTGAACACTCGAATCAAGGAGGCGAGGGCATGGACGACCGGAAGCCAACCGGCGGAGGACCTGATGATTATCAACTCCCGCTGCGGCTGACAGACAAACAGTGGAACATCGCAGAAGCCGCCCTCAGGGTATTCACCGAAAAGGGATTCAGCGCCGCTACGACGAGCGAGATCGCCCGGGAGGCCGGCATCTCGGAAGGGACCATCTTCCGGCATTTCAAAACGAAAAAGGAGATCCTCCTGGCCTTGCTCGTTCCGCTCATCCGCAACACCATCGCCCCCAACAGCGTCAACTCCATCCGGCAACTGTTGCTAACGAATGAAAACCTGCCCTTGCGGGAGGTGCTGGTGCTGATCAGCGAAGAGCGGCAGCAGTTCATCCTGGGCAATGAAAAACTGATCCGCCTGATTCTGACGGAATCGCAGTACCATCCGGAACTGCGGGAGATCTTTTTTCGGGAAGTGGGCTATAAGACCCAGGACGTCCTCTTGCGCTTTATCGAACAGCGGCAGCAGAAGGGCGAACTCCGGCAGGATCTGCGGCCCTGGGCGCTGGCCCGCTCCTGGTTCGGGATGCTGGTCACCTTTACGCTCAGTCCTTTTTTGATGCCGGAGCGGTCTGTAGGGGAAGACAAGCGGAAGGAAATTGAAGATATCATCGATCTTTTCTTGCGCGGCGCTCTTCCGCCAATCGGCGGGGGCGCGGAAGCGTCGGAGTAAATGCTATAGCGTCGGAGTGAATGCGGCAGCGCCGCTGTGAACACCACAGCGCCACAGAAAACACCGCCCGGCGGACTCGGGCCTAACGGATAGAAGCGGGGGACAAGGGAAGGGAGAAAGGGGATGCAGCCATGCAGGCAAAGGTGAAGATCATCGCCGGCGGCGCCATTGCGGTAACCCTGGGGTTGTTGGCCTTTAGCGTCACCGGAACGGCGAAGGGGGATGCAGGCGTTCTCGGGCGCTTCTTCGGACCGGCCAAGGAGGTTTATTCGGGGACCATCGAAGGGACCATGGTGCCCGTCCAGCCGGAAGTCTCCGGCCGCATCGTGGAACTGCGCGTCGCCGAAGGGCAGACCGTCGAGGCAGGTCAAGTGATCGCCCTGTTGGATGACCAGACGGCTTCCATCAGCCTGGCTGCCGCCGAGAGCGATCTCCGGCAGGCCGAGGCCAAGCTCCTCGACCTGCTCAACGGGAGCCGTGTCGAGGAGATCCGCCGCCAGCGCGCCACTGTGGACCAGTTCCAGGCAGTCGTCAACCAGAACCGCAACCTCATCGACCAGTACAAGGCCAACCTTGCCCGCGATGAAGAGAACCTGCGCCGCGAGGAGCAGATCCTGAAAGAAAACCAGGCGCTCTATGACGCAGGCGCCTTGAGCGCCCGCGAACTGGACAACCAGAAAACGCGGGCGAAGACGGCCCGCGCCCAGGCAGAGGCCACGAAGGCCCAGGTGGAAGCCGCCCAGTCCCAGGCTGAATCGGCGGAGGCGCAGCGCAGCGGCGCCCTGGCCGGCCTTGATCTGGCCCTGGCCGGTTACACCGAGCCGACCATCCAGGCCCAGAAGGCGGTTGTCGACGGCTTGAAGGAAAAGGTGCGCCTGGCCCAGGTGAACGCCGGCAAGGCGATCATCAAAAGCCCCGTTCAGGGCCGCGTTCTCTACAAGCACGTGGAAACGGGACAGGTGGTCAACACAGCCAGCCGCATCATCACCGTCCTCGATGAAAACGATCTCTGGGTGAAGGTCTTTGTTCCTGAGGCGCTGTTGGGCGGTCTCTCCGTCGGAACCGACGCCGCCGTCAGCGTGGACGCCTATCCCGACCATTCTTTTGCCGCCGCCGTCACCCAGATCAGCGATAAGGCCGAGTTCACCCCGAAAAACGTGCAGACGAAGGAAGAGCGGACGAACCTCGTCTTCAGCGTCAAAACCAAGCTGACCGAGGGACTGGACCGGCTGAAACCGGGCATGCCGGCTGACGTGGTTTTCCAGAAGACGAAGGGATAGCCCGGCGGAGGTGAAGGACCATGGAATTGGCCATCGATTGCCAGGGATTGATCAAGCGCTTCGGGAGCTATACGGCTGTCGAGGGCGTAACCTTCCAACTGCCGGCCGGCTCGATCATGGGCTTCGTCGGCCCCAACGGCGCCGGCAAAACGACGACGATCCGCATGCTCTGCGGCGTCCTCATGCCGACAGAGGGCCAGGCCACCGTTCTCGGCTATGACGTGCGCACCCACCCCGAGGAGATCAAGCAGCGCATCGGCTACATGTCCCAAAAGTTCAGCCTCTACGATGACCTGACGGTCCAAGAGAACATCGACTTCTACGCCGGCGTCTACAACCTGCGCGGCGCCGAGGCGGCGGAGCGCAAGCGCAGCGTCGTCGAACGGATCGGCCTGGAGGGCCGGCTGCCCCAACTGGTCCACTCCCTGTCGGGCGGCTGGAAGCAGCGTGTCGCCCTGGCCTGCGCCCTGCTCCATGCGCCCCGGCTGATCGTCCTCGACGAACCGACAGCCGGCGTCGACCCCGTCTCCCGGCGCGTCTTCTGGCAGATCATCCGCCAACTCCGCGCCGAGGGGATGACCATCCTCGTCAGCACCCACTACATGGATGAGGCCGACACCTGCGATTTTCTGGGCTTCGTCTTTTATGGGCGGCTGATCGCCTTCGGCACCCCGGCGGAGATGAAAGTCCGCGAAAACAAGGCCAGCCTGGACGATCTCTTCATCTACTTTGTGGAGCGCGAAGCCGCCGACGATCCGCGCAACGCCGGCATCAAAGGGGGGCGGCGATGATGATGGAACGGTTCAGTTGGACCCGTTTTCAGGCCATCCTGCGCAAGGAATTCCAGCAGATCATCCGTGACCGGCCCAGCATCGGCCTAGCCATCGGCATGCCGGTCATGTTGCTGCTGCTCTTTGGTTACGCCGTCAACACCGATGTGGACCACCTGCCTGCGGTCGTCTGGGACCAATCGATGAGCCAGGACAGCCGGGCGTTCATCAGCGCCTTGCGCAACTCGACCTATCTCGATCCCGATTACCATGTGCGGGGATACGACGAGATCGGACGCTACCTGGACAGCGCCGACGCCCGCGTCGCCGTGATCATCCCGCCTGATTACGGCAAACAGGTGCAAGGCAACGGCAGCGCCACCATCCAGGTGCTCGTCGACGGTTCCGACCCGACGGCGGCCCGGGCGGCCATGAACGCCGTTCAGACGGTGGGATTCAACGCCGGTTGGGACGTGCAGGCCGAGCGGCTCGCGGCGCAGGGGGGAGAGACGCCGCGCTTGCCGGTGCAGGTGGAGACCCGCGTCTGGTACAACCCGGACATGAAGTCGGCTGTCTTCAACATCCCCGGCCTGATCGGCCTCATCCTGCAGAACGTCATCGCCATGCTCACGGCCTTCTCCATGGTCCGCGAGAAGGAGCGGGGCACGATGGAACAACTGGTCGTCACGCCGATCCGACCGGCCGAACTGATGCTGGGGAAACTGCTGCCCTTCGTCTTCATCGGCTTCGTATCCCTGACGATGGTCTTGCTCATCGGCATCTACTGGTTTGAGGTGCCGCCGAAAGGCAGCGTGATTCTGCTCTTTTTCCTGTCCACCCTCTTTTTGATCACCATCCTGGCCGTCGGGCTCCTCGTCTCAACGGTGGCCAAAACGCAACTCCAGGCCATGCAGATGACCTTCCTGCTCATCCTGCCGTCGATCCTGCTGTCCGGCTTCATGTTTCCCCGGGAGACGATGCCGGCGTTCCTCCAGGGGCTCGGCGGCATGCTCCCCTTGACCTACTTCCTCGTCATCGTCCGAGGGATTTTCCTCAAAGGCGTCGGCCTCGAATACCTCTGGAAAGAGACGCTGATCCTCTCCGTTTTCGCCATCGGACTCTTCTTCCTGGCGGCGAAGAAGTTCCGCAAAAACCTGGACTGACACCTGATACGTTCATCATCAGACTTCATCCATCGCAATGGCGGTACCGTGGATCTTTTCTCGGCAACACCGTCGCATCCCCTTATCTCTTGGCGAACACGCCTCGGTGATAAGGGGCCTTTTTTCTTCCGGCGAGGGCCAAACCGTTATTGCCGTAAAAGGGAAAAAAGGCTATTTACCGGCAAAAAGGAAATCTGTATAATCAGAATTATCCGAATTCAGTGCCCGGCGTTTCTTTTCAGGAAGCGCTCCCATGACATGGAACGCGAAATAGGAGGGGTTTAGGCCGATGAGTCTTCAAGATCAACACCGTTCCAAACGAATCACAGCAAGCGAAGCGGCCCGGATGGTCAAGTCGGGCGACTGGATCGAGTATGGCTTTTGTCTGGCTGCGCCGCGCGCCTTTGACGCCGCTCTGGCCGAGCGCAGCGACGATCTTACGGATGTACATATCCGGGCGGGTGTCTCCGTGTATCCATCCCTGGCCTTTGAATCGGATCCGACGGGCGAGCGTTTCACCTGGAACTCCTGGCATTTCACCGGCCTGGATCGGCGCTATGCATCTCAGGGACCCGCTTTTTACAACCCCATGCGTTTCTGCGAACTGCCCCGTTACGTCCTGGAGAACCAGCCCACCGATGTCTTTATCACCCAGGCGGCCCCCATGGACCGACACGGCTTTTTCAATTTCGGCGTCAGCAACAGCCACCATTATGGACTCATCGCCCGCGCCAAAAAAATCATCATCGAGGTCAACGAGCGTTTCCCCCGCGTCCACGGCGGTCACGGTCACGGCATCCACATCGACCAGGTGGACCATATCATCGAAGGCGACAACCTGCCTCTGGCCGAACTGCCGCCGGCGCCGGTCAGCGACGTGGACAAGGCGATCGCGACCCAGGTCTTGGCGAAGATGCATGACGGCGATTGTGTCCAGTTGGGCATCGGCGGCATGCCTAACGCCCTCGGCAGGATGATCGCCGAATCAGACCTGAAGGACCTGGGCGGCCACACAGAGATGATCGCCGACAGCTTCGTCGACATGTTCCAGGCCGGGCGCATGAACGGCTTACGCAAGGCCATCGACCGGGGGCGCATCGCCTTCACATTCGCGCTCGGCACGAAGCGGCTCTATGAATTCCTCGACGAAAACCCCTTCGCGGCCAGTTACCCTGTGGATTACACCAACGCCACCGAGGTGGCCGGCTCCATCGACAACCTGGTGACCATCAACAACGCCGTCGAGGTCGACCTCTTCGGCCAGGTCTGCGCCGAATCGTCGGGCACCCGCCAGATCAGCGGCACCGGAGGCCAACTCGATTTTGTCATCGCCGCCTATCAATCGAAGGGCGGACGCAGCTTTATCTGCCTTTCCTCAACCTACCGCGACAAGGCCGGCAACATCAAGTCGCGCATCCTGCCAACGATCACCCCCGGCGGGATCATCACCGACACGCGGGCGACGACAATGTATGTCGTTACCGAGTACGGCATGTTCAACTGCAAGGGCCAGTCGGCTTGGCAGCGGGCGGAAGGGTTGATCGGCATCGCCCATCCTCATTTCCGGGAGGAACTGATCGGAAAAGCCGAGGCCATGGGCATCTGGCGACGGAGCAACAAGCGGTAATCCCACACAAAGACGCCCAAGCATCCCTTTGGGGGTGCTTTTTTCTATATTTTAAACAACGGTGCGTAGAAGGGATGCATCATGATCATGTCGAATAACTCCCAATGGCTCAATCGGACAGACACCTTTTGCAGGTCAAATGGGATAATTTTCATAGGTAAAAAACTGGATTATTGAGGTGCGAAACATGGATATCGCCGTCATTCTAGGGGTAGTGCTGGGCGTTGTCGCCGTTGTCGGCGGGATGATTGCCAAAGGGGCCAACGTCGCCGTTCTGGTCAACCCGGCTGCCATCATCATCATCTTCGTGGGCACCTTCGCCTCCCTGCTCAACTCCTTCCCGATGAAGGAGGTCAAGAAACTGCCGACGCTCTTCGGGATCATCTTCAAGGAGCAGAAGTTGACGGAGCCGAAGGTGATCATTCAGCAGATGACCGACATGGCGCAGCAGGCCCGTCGCGAAGGCTTGCTCTCGCTGGAGGCCTCCATCGACAAATTGGAAGAACCCTTCCTGCGCAACGGCATCCGCTTGATCGTCGATGGTCAGGGCGAAGACTTCGTTCGTGAACTCCTGGAGGCGGAGATCGCTGCCATGGAGGAACGTCATCGCGTGGGCGCCCAGATCTTCACCTCTGCCGGTTCCTATGCCCCGACGCTGGGCGTTCTGGGGGCCGTTATCGGTCTCATCGGCGCCTTGGGCAACCTGAACGACGTCAACAAACTGGGCACCATGATCGCCGCCGCCTTCGTGGCCACCCTCTTCGGTATCTTCACCGGTTACGTCCTCTGGCACCCCTTCGCCACCAAACTGAAGCGGAAGTCTTCGGAAGAGGTCAAGTTGAAGACAATGATGCTCGAAGGCATCCTGTCGATCCAGGTCGGCAGCAGCCCGATTCAGATTCGCGAGAAGATGATGATCCACCTGACTCAAGCGGAACGAGCGGCCCTTGAGAAAGAAGGAAATGTCTGATGTCCAAGAAGAAGCAACACCATGAGGAGCATGTCGACGAGACATGGCTGATCCCCTACGCCGACATGCTGACGTTGCTCCTGGCCCTGTTTATCGTCATGTTCGCCGTCAGCCAGGTGGACACCAAGAAGTTTGAGGCCCTGAAAAAGGCGATGGAGACCGTCTTCAAAGGCGGTTCAGGCATCATGGCCAACCCGACGCCGCTGAACACTGAGGGGGCCAGCGACGCGCCGCCGGACATGTCGGTGATGGAATCGTTAAAGGAGACCCGCGACTTCCAGGAGATCAAAAACCGCATCGACCAGTATATTGAAGAAAAAGGGCTTGAAAAACAGGTGGAGACCAACCTTGTCCGCGAAGGGTTGCAGATCAGCTTCCGCGACGCGGCGCTCTTCGACTCCGGGAAGGCCGAGTTGAAGCGGGAGGCCTTGCCGGCCCTCGACCTGATCGCTGATACACTGCACAACCTCTCTAACGAGGTGCGCATCGCCGGCCACACCGACAACCTGCCCATCAGCACGGCTGAGTTCCCCTCCAACTGGGATCTGAGCGCCAAGCGGGCTCTGAATGTGATGAAGCATATCCTCAACGACAAGAGGAACAACCCGGTCAAGTTCACCGCTGTCGGCTACGGCGAATATCATCCCAAGGCGACCAACAATACGCTGGAAGGACGCGCCCAGAACCGCCGCGTCGAGGTGATGATCATCCGTCAGTACCCCATGCCGGAACAAAAGGCGACCCCGGCGGTTGTCAAGCCAGTGCCGCAACCGCTGGCGCCGCAGGGAACCGCGAGCGCGCCGCAAGGGAACGCCGCGACCCCGGCGAACGCCGATGCAATGCCGCCCGCCCCGGTGCTTGAAGGCCTGCCCGGTGAACCGAAGCGTCTTCCTGCCGACAATATCCCCGACAGCCCGCTCCGCTTCGTTCCCTAGAACGACCTTGTTCTCAAACCCCGCCCTGCCGATGCGATCCAGCTTGTTTCCCCACCAAATGCAGCCCGTTCCTTATAACAAATAAGCATAACGAAAAAGCGGTCCCCCGAGGGGGCCGCTTTTTTTGATCATCTGAGGTCTTTTTCCCATGGACAAGGAGTGATGCTAAAGGCTCAACCCTCCATGGTCAAGTCGAGGCAGAGGAAGAGGTTGTCCGGGAGGGGGTATATGTAGGTGCGCATCTTTTCGCCTGTGTGGGCATCTGTGTAGACAGCCGACAGTTTTCCGGCCTCCTGATAGGTGGCCTTGACGATGTTGTTGAGAAAATAGGGGCGCCAAGCCCAGTTGCGGCCGATGAACCCGGGATCCTGTTCCCAATGCCCGTTCTGGCGGGTGAAGTTCGATGACCACTGGTAGCCCCGTTCGTCACAGAGGAAAACGCGAATCACCATCCGGGGGAGGAGCCCCAGGATGGGATGGATGAAAGCGTCAGCGGCGGCGGGAGTTACCGTTTCTCCCTCAGACAGGCGGTGGAGGCATGCGAGGAGGCTGTCCCTGAGTTCCTCGGCGTCGCGCAGGTCGGCGTGCTGCTGCCAGAGGGCGTGATCGACGAATTGTTGGATCTGGCGGTCCAGACCGGAACGGAAGGCGTTGGGGTTTTGCATGGCCGACTGGGGCGGAGAGAAGAAGTATCCTTGCAGGTACCGGGCGCCGAGCGAAAGGGCGATCTGCACCTCTTCCTTCGTTTCGATGCCTTCGAAGAGCAAAAAGGCGCCGATCTTTTCGGCCATCACGGCAAAGGAGAGGAGGATCTCCTGAAAAAAGGACTCGCGACCGCACTTTTTCACCAGTTCCAGGTCCAACTTGAGGATGTTCGGCTTGATGTAGGCGATGCGGTCAAAGTTGACGAACCCGCTGCCCACATCATCGATGGCGATCTGGCAGCCCGCTTCCCGGTAGGTGCGGGTGACGCGAGCCAGTTCCTCAATATCGTCGAAGAAGGAATCCTCCGTGATTTCGACGGTGATCCGGGAGGGGTCGATGTTATGTTCGCGGAGAAAGCGCAAGGTGGGCAGTTGATCCGGCCTCTCCCGGAAATTGTAGATCCAGTTTGGTTTCAGGTTGAGAAAAAGGCGCGTATCCGCAGGGGCGTTGACGAGGCTGGCGATCGCTTTCTGGCGGATGATGCGATCGATAAAGATATGCTCCTCCATGGAAACGGAAGGGTCATGAAAAAAGGGGCCAAGGCTGCGCACACCCTGCGGGCCTGTATAGCGACCGAGCACCTCGTAGGCATAGATGGTTTGCGTATCCATCGAGAGGATCGGTTGAAAGTGCGGCATGACGGTGTCTGGGTCGGGAATAAACCGGGGTCGATTCATCTCTGGGGCCTCCTCGGCATGATGCCGCTCTTTTCCGTCAGTTGCGCTGCGGGAAAGCTGCTGTTCATTGATCCGCGTCGATGGACTGGATGATCCGTTTCCCATGGAAACGTCCTTTTTCGATGTTGGCTTGGGTGACCCGCCAGCCTTCACTGATGGCGCCGGCGACATAGAGGCCGGGAACGGTGGTCTCCATCGTCAACGGGTTATGGATGGGAAAGCCGGATTCATCGAGGGCTGCGCCTGCTTGGACGAGCAGGTCGGCATTGGGCCGGTATCCAGTCATCAAAAAGACAAAATCGGCCTCCACCTCAAAAGGGGTCTCATTGTCCGTTGCAGACAGGGTAATCGCCTCCGGGCCGATGGACAGAACCCGGGTGTGAAACAACGCGGCGATCTCCTTTTTTAGGATGCGCGCTGTCAGTTCTGCGCCGATCCAGGGTTTGACGGTGGCGTCCATCTCTCCCCGGAAGTGGACGACGGTCGTCTGGGCGCCGAAACGGGAGAGTTCCAAGGCCGCTTCGGCGGCCGAATTGCCCCCTCCGACGACGATCACCCGTCGCCCCATATAAGGGAAGGGCTCTTTGTAGTAATGACTCACATGAGGCAATTCTTCACCGGGCACGCCGATGAGGTTAGGCCGGTCATAACAACCGGTGGACACGACGACCCGCTTGGCAAAGACGATCTGCTCTTCGCCGTTCAGCCTATCCCGTGTGTGCAGCATGAATCCGGACGAAGCGGGAAGAATCTCTGTCACCTCACGGTAGGTTCGGACCGGGATCCCAAAATGCTGCACAGCGCGCCAGTAGTAACGCACCGTTTCAAGCCGGGTTGGGCGGCAGTCACCGGAGATAAAGGGAAGTCCCCCGATCTCCAGCATGTCGGTCGTGCTGAACAGCACCATATAGACCGGATATCCGGCCACAGAATGGACCACATTGCCTTTTTCCAGGACAACGCAGTCAAGGCCATGATTCTTCGCTTCGATGGCGCACGCCAGTCCGCAGGGGCCGCCGCCCACAACCGCGATGTCATACATCTTTGCCCCACCTCCAAGTCGCTCTACTCCTCATTATAGCGGCTAGAGGAGTAAAAAAATAGCATCCCCTTTTATTGAAGTCTAACCGAAGGCAAATAAAGGGATAATTGATGGGGAATGGAGAGGGAATTGAAGGAAAAACAAGAGACCGCCCTTTCAGGCAGCCTCTTGACAGGCGATCCCTGTGAATGCCTTATTCCTGAACCTCAAACTGGTCTTTGCCGACGCCGCAGATGGGGCAGACCCAGTCATCGGGCAGGGATTCGAAGGGGGTTCCCGGGGGGATGTTAGAATCGGGATCACCCACTTCGGGATCGTAGATATAGCCACAAGGAACACAGAGATACTTCTTCACCGCCTACACTCCTTTCTTTTTATTGTACTTCAATCGAGAGCCCTGTATCCGCCTGAAAAAAGTCAAAATGAAAGGGAGAAGGCCTTCAGCCTTCTCCCTAATAAGCAACTACCCCTACAGTACAAACCGTTCCCATGAACATTGGCAACCCAAACCGTAGCAAGATCGGGGACAACCAACCAGGAACCACTGAGGATAGGATACGAACGAACAGACGCTTGTGTAGATGTCGACGATACCGGAATCCTTGATACGGAAAGCTGTGCCTCCGCAAACCGAGAATTGGAACATGCGCGGGAACTGTGACACTGAACCAGGAGCCGTGGCACTCATCCGGGAACCGTGACAGTTGACTGGGGACCGGAGGCACTGTAACCGGAAACCGGAGGCCTCAACCAGGAACCGAGACGTTGACCAAAACCGGAGGCCTCTACCAGGAACCAAGGAGTTGAATGGGATCCGAAGGCCTCTTTCCAAGAATCGGTGCGCTGACTGGACGCGGAGACCTCTACCATTAACTGTGACACTGGACCGGGAAAAGAGGTCTCTACCAGAACCGGGGCAATTGACCGGGAACCAGAGGCCTCAACCGAGAAAGGTGACACAGGGACTTGAACCTAACACTGAGTTGGGATCCGGTACCTAGGACCGAGAGACGGGCTCCCATACACTCGCTTGAATGGGTAGAATCAACCGGGAGCCTGAAATGAAAGAAACCCCACCGTTTGGACTGGTCGACACCTGCACTGACCGGAAAACCTTGGTTTCCAACCATCGTGAGTAGGTGAACCTGAACCTTTACTGTAGGGCTGTTGCTTGACTTTATATTACCACATTATTGTGAAGAACACAACAAGGAAGCGAGACTTTTTTTACAGATTTTTAAGCGCCTCCGTCCTTGACACCGGAGGGGATGCTTGACTATACTAATTGTCAATAACAGAACCTTGACCAAAGACGATGATGGGGTACTATACACCGTTTGTCCCTTAGTCCCAGAGAGCCGGGGAAGCTGGAAACCGGCACTAATACGGCGGTGTTGTCTCTCCCGGGAGTTGCCAGTCGAACCCTTGCCGCAAGGCGGGCAGTAGATGGAGCCGGATGGAGCGCCATAGGCGCGAGCGTCCGTTATCATGCTGGCGGCAGCCGCTGGCTGTCGGTCAAGAGGTCGCGCACTTTTTTGGGTGCGACAATCAGGGTGGTACCGCGGGAAAATCCTCTCGTCCCTGACAGGCGTAATGCTTGTCTGGGCGGGAGGTTTTTTTATTTTCTTTTTTGACATCATGGCACAGGTTAACGGAAGGGGAGATTGCGAAGGTGAGCCTGATCATCTACTTGGATGGCCGTTTTGTTCCGGAAGAGCAGGCAAAGATATCCGTCTTCGACCACGGCTTCCTGTACGGAGACGGGATTTTTGAAGGCATCCGGGCCTACAACGGCCGGGTCTTCAAACTGGATGAACACATCGACCGCCTCTATGACTCTGCAAAAGCCATCAAACTGGCGATTCCTATGGGAAAAGGGGAAATGGTCGACGTCGTCCTGGAGACTCTGCGCCGCAACCATCTTCGCGACGCCTACATCCGTTTGGTCGTATCCCGGGGGAAGGGAGATCTTGGACTGGACCCGCGCAAATGCCCCGGGGCCACGGTGCTCTGCATCACTGCCGGCATTACCCTTTATCCGCCGGAGTTCTATGAAAAGGGCCTGGAGGTCGTCACGGTGGCCACGCGCCGCAATGTGCCCGAAGCCCTGAACCCGCGCATCAAGTCGCTCAACTACCTGAACAACATCCTGGCTAAGCTGGAAGCGGCCCGAGCCGGCGTCCTGGAGGCGATCATGCTCAACCAGGAAGGCTATGTGGCCGAGTGCACCGGCGATAACATCTTTATCATCAAACAGGGACGCCTGATTACGCCGCCCGTTCATGTAGGCATCTTGGAGGGCATCACCCGCAACACCGTCATGGACCTGGCTCGCGCCAAGGGCTTCACCGTGGCGGAAGAGGTCTTCACCCGCTTCGATGTCTACACTGCCGACGAGGTCTTCCTCACCGGCACGGCCGCAGAGGTCATCCCTGTCGTCAACGTGGACGGACGCCTCATCGGCGACGGCGTTCCCGGACCGGTTACGAGCGACCTGATCGCAGCTTTCCGGGAATATGCCCGCAATCAGGGCACGCCGATTTAGCAATAATCGACAAAATCAACCGTATATTACGGAGAAGAAACACTGGAAATGGGGGGAACCTGTTGGAAACGAATCTGCGCAGTAAGGCGGTCAAATGTGGCGTCGAAAAAGCGCCCCACCGTTCGCTCTTGCGGTCCATCGGTCTCACGGCGGAAGAGATGAACCGCCCGCTGATCGGCATCGTCAACGCCAAGAACGATGTGGTCCCCGGCCACATCCACCTGGACACCATCGCCGACGCCGTTAAAGCAGGCGTCCGCCTGGCCGGCGGCACGCCGCTGGCATTTCCGGCCATCGCCGTCTGTGACGGCATCGCCATGAACCACACGGGCATGAAGTACTCCCTGGCCTCACGGGAACTGATCGCCGACTCCATCGAAGTGATGACCATGGCCCACGGCTTCGACGCCCTTGTCTTCATCCCCAACTGTGACAAAGTCGTCCCCGGCATGCTGATGGCGGCGGCCCGCCTGAACATCCCCTCCATCTTCGTCAGCGGCGGCCCCATGCTGGCGGGGCGCTTCCAGGGCAAAAAGGTCAACTTGAACACCGTCTTCGAAGGCGTCGGCCAGTACAATACCGGCAAGATGACGATGGAAGAGTTGGAGGAACTCGAGGAAAACGCCTGCCCCACCTGCGGTTCCTGTTCGGGCATGTTCACGGCCAACTCGATGAACTGTCTCACGGAAGTCCTCGGCATGGGCCTGCCCGGCAACGGCACCATCCCGGCCGTCTACTCGGCCCGCACCCTGCTGGCGAAGCAGACAGGGATGCGGATCATGGAACTGCTGGCCAACAACGTGCGGCCCCTCGACATGATGACCGAGCGGACCTTCCGCAACGCCGTCACCGTCGACATGGCTCTGGGCTGCTCCACCAACACGCTGCTGCACCTGCCCGCCATCGCCTATGAAGCGGGCGTGGAATTGAACCTGGATATGGTCAATGAGATCAGCGCCAAAACGCCCCACCTCTGCAAGCTCGCCCCAGCCGGGGAGCATCATATTGAAGACCTCGACGAAGCAGGCGGCATCCCCGCCGTCATGAAGTCCCTCCTTGATGCGGGGCTCATCGACGGCGACCTGCCCACGGTGACCGGCAAGACCGTCGCCGAAAACGTAGCCCGCAGCGCCAACCTGCGGCCTGACGTCATCCGCCCCATTGACAACCCCTACTCCAAGACCGGTGGCCTCGCCGTCCTGCGGGGCAACCTGGCCCCCGACGGCGCTGTCGTCAAAAAGGGCGCCGTGGCGCCGGAGATGCTCGTCCACAAGGGTCCCGCCCGGGTCTTCGACTCGGAGGAACAGGCCTATGAGGCCATCACCGCCGGCAAGATCCAAAAGGGCGACGTCGTCGTCATCCGCTACGAAGGACCGCGCGGCGGCCCGGGCATGCGGGAGATGCTCTCACCTACGTCGACCATCTGCGGCATGGGCCTTGACAAGGATGTGGCCCTGATCACCGACGGTCGCTTCTCCGGAGCGACACGGGGCGCCGCCATCGGTCACGTCTCGCCGGAAGCGGCAGACGGCGGTCCCATCGCCTTCATCCGCGAAGGCGACATCATCGCTATCGACATTCCCGCCGGCAAGCTGGCGGTGGAAGTCGATGAGGCGGAACTGGCCGAGCGCCGCAAGGAATGGCAGCCGCCGGCGCCGAAAGTCACTTCGGGATACATGAAACGCTACGCCCAGAACGTGCTGTCGGCCTCGACCGGGGCCCGGATGCGCTAAGGGCGGGATAAAAGGAGGCAAATACGATGCGCCATACCCTGTCCGTTTTGGTGGAGAACAAACCGGGGATCCTGACGCGCGTGGCCGGCCTTTTTGCCCGTCGGGGATACAACATCGAAAGCCTCGTCGTCGGGGAGACGGAAACCCCTACCGTTTCCCGCATGACCATCGTCGTCGACGGTGACGACCGGATCATCGAACAGGTCACCAAACAGTTGCACAAGTTGATCGACGTGATCAAGATCCAGGATATCACCGATGAGGAATCGGTCCATCGGGAACTGATCCTCGTCAAGGTTAACACGGCCGACGTGGCCGCCCGCAGCGAGGTCATGCAGATCTGCGAGATCTTCCGGGCCACCATCGTCGACCTGAGCCGCAGTTCCGTGATCATCCAGGTCGTGGGCGATCAGAAGAAAATTCAGGCCATCCTGACGAGCCTGCGTCCCTTCGGCATCCGTGAATTCGCCCGCACCGGGCGGATCTCCATGCTGCGGGGGATGAAGTAACAAACAGCAACCCCAATGACAAATTTGCAAATATTGAATGGAGGAACCTCTCAATGAAAATGTACTATGATGCCGACGCCGATCTGTCCCTTCTGGAAGGCAAAACCGTTGCCGTCATCGGCTACGGCAGCCAGGGCCACGCCCAAGCGCAAAACCTGAAGGATTCCGGCGTTAACGTCATCATCGGCCTGCGCCCCGACTCCAACCGCGTCAAAGAAGCCCAAGAATACGGCTTTGAAGTCTATCCCGTCGCCGAAGCGGCCGCCAAGGCGGACATCATCCAGATCCTCATCCCCGACGAAAGACAGGGCAAGGTCTACCGCGACGAGATCGCCCCCTACCTGACCGAAGGCAAAGCCCTCTGCTTCTCCCACGGCTTCAACATCCACTTCGGCCAGATCCAGCCGCCCAAGAACGTGGACGTCTTCATGGTCGCCCCCAAGAGCCCCGGCCACATGGTGCGCCGCATGTACACCATGGGCGCCGGCGTGCCCACCCTGATCGCCATCTACCAGGACGCCACCGGCCGCGCCAAAGACTTCGCCCTCGCCTACGCTAAGGGCACCGGCGGCACCCGTGCCGGCGTCATCGAAACCACCTTCCAGGAAGAGACCGAAACGGACCTCTTCGGCGAACAGGCGGTCCTCTGCGGCGGCGCCTCGGCCCTCGTCAAGGCTGGCTTTGAAACCCTCGTCGAAGCCGGTTACGCCCCCGAGATGGCCTACTTCGAGTGCCTCCACGAACTGAAGCTGATCGTCGACCTGATGTATGAGGGTGGCATCTCTTGGATGCGCTACTCCATCTCCGATACGGCCCAGTGGGGCGACATGAACATCGGGCCCCGCATCGTCACCGAAGAGACGAAGAAGGAAATGAAAAAGGTCCTCACGGAGATCCAAAATGGCACCTTCGCCAAGGAATGGCTCCTCGAAAACGAAGTCAACCGTCCCAAGTTCAACGCCCTGGCCAAAGCCGATGAAAACCACGAGATCGAAGTCGTCGGCAAAAAGCTGCGGGCCATGATGCCCTGGCTGAAAACTGCGAAGTAATCGGAAAGAAGACGCCGGCCTGCGCGATCCGATGAGGAGGCCCCGTTACGGGGCTTTCCTTGTCGATGCGGCCGATACAGGAAGAGGGGAGTGGAACGCCTTGAACGGAGCCCAGGCGCTGCTGAAATGCTTGGAAGAAAACGGCGTCGAGGTCATCTACGGCTATCCCGGCGGGTCGGTGCTGCCGATTTATGACGCCCTGCTCGAATCCCCCATCCGGCATATCCTTGTGCGCTGCGAACAAGGGGCTGCCCATGCGGCCAACGGTTTCGCCCGCGCCGCCGGCAAACCGGGGGTATGTCTGGCCACGTCCGGACCGGGGGCAACAAACCTGGTCACGGGGATCGCCAACGCTTACATGGATTCGATCCCCATGGTGATCATCACTGGGCAGGTTCCCACCTCCATGGTCGGCACCGACGCCTTTCAAGAAGTCGATATCACCGGCATCACCATGCCGATCACGAAACACAACTACCTCGTCAAAGACGTGGCGGAAATCCCCCGTGTCGTCTGTGAGGCCTTCCACATCGCCTCCACCGGCCGGCCCGGACCTGTGCTGATCGACATCCCCAAGGATGTCCTTTCCGCTGAGTGCTCCCTCTGCGGTGAGAAACCGGCCATCGACATCCGCGGTTACCGGCCCAATGTCAAAGGCCATCCGTCACAGATCAAAAACGCGGCCAAGTTGATCCAGGAAGCGAAACGGCCTGTGATCATGGTTGGCGGCGGCATCATCCTCGCCAACGCCTCTCAGGAACTGACCGAGTTGGCCCTGTCGGCCCAGATCCCGGTCATGACGACACTGATGGGCATCGGCGCTTTTCCGGAGACTCACCCCCTCTCCCTGGGGATGGTGGGCATGCACGGCACCCCCTATGCCAACCGGGCCGTCAGCAAGGCTGATCTGCTCATTGGCATCGGCGTCCGCTTCGGCGACCGGGCCACCGGCAACGTGGCTAAGTTTGCCCGTGACGCTAAAATCATCCATATCGACATCGACCCTGCGGAGATCGGCAAGAACGCCGACATCGACGTGCCCATCGTCGGCGACGCCCGCCTGGTGCTCCAGCAACTCAACCAGTTGAAACCGGCGCCTAACCATGCCGAGTGGCTGGAACAAGTGGCCCAGTTAAAAGCCCAGAGTCCGCTCAAGTATCCGAAGCAGACCCTGACCGCGCAGTACGTCATTGAAAAAGCCGGCGATATGACGCGCGACCATGCCTGGGTCGCCACCGATGTGGGCCAGCACCAGATCTGGACGGCTTTGCACTATAAGTTCGTCAAGCCGGGGAGATTCATCACTTCGGCCGGCCTCGGCACCATGGGCTACGGTCTGCCGGCCGCCAACGGCCTTCAGACGGCAAGACCTGATGATATGGTGATCCTCTTTACCGGCGACGGCTCCATCCAGATGCAGATGCAAGAGTTGGGCACGGCCCGGCAGGAGAACTTGCCCCTCAAGATCGTCCTCTTCAACAACAACGCCCTGGGGATGGTTCGCCAACTCCAGCACTTCTACTGCGGCAAGCGCTACTCCGGCGTGAAGTTGACCTTCAACCCCTCCTTCGAGTCCATTGCCGCGGCCTACGGCATTCGCTATTTCCCCGTCACCCGGTTGGAAGAAGTCGAGGAGACGCTCCGGGAGGCCTTCGCCCATCCCGGTATGGTACTCGTCGAGGTCATCACCGACGAGAATGACATGGTCTATCCCACCGTTCTGGGCGGCAAAGGGCTCGATGAGATCATTGTCTGCGAGTAAGAAATGACGCGCTGCCTAAATCACAGCCGATTGGAGTCGCTCCAAGTGTTCCTGTAACGAGTGAGTCATGAAAAAGGGGGCTTTCGGATGTCCAAGCGAGTCGTCATTTTCGACACCACTCTCCGAGACGGCGAGCAATCGCCCGGGGTGAGCCTTAACCTCCATGAAAAGCTGGAGATTGCCCAGCAGTTGGCCCGCCTAGGCGTGGACGTCATCGAAGCCGGATTCCCCATCGCCTCACCGGGCGACTTCGAGGCCGTCAAAGCCGTGGCGGAACAGGTGCGAGGGCCTGTCATCTGCGGTCTCGCTCGGGCCAACCGCAAGGACATCGAGCGGGCCGCCGAAGCGCTGCGAGGCGCCGAAGAAGCCCGCATCCACACCTTCATCGCCACGTCGCCCATTCACATGAAACACAAGTTGCGCATGGAACCGGACAAGGTCCTGGAGACAGCCGTCGAAGCTGTCAAACTGGCTAAGTCCTTCACCTCGAACGTGGAGTTCTCCGCCGAGGACGCCTTCCGCAGCGATGTGGAATTCCTCTGCCGCATCTTCTCGGCCGCCATTGAGGCCGGCGCGACGACGATCAACATCCCTGACACGGTCGGCTACGCCACGCCCCAGGAGTTTGGCGCCTTCATCAAAGCGATCATCAACGGCACGCCGAACATGGATAAGGCCGTCGTCTCCGTCCACTGTCACAACGACCTCGGCCTGGCCGTCGCCAACACCCTGGCGGCGCTGGAAAACGGCGCCCTCCAGGTCGAAGGCACCATCAACGGCATCGGCGAGCGGGCCGGCAACGCCTCCCTCGAAGAGGTGATCATGGCTCTCTACACCCGCAAACCCGTCTACGGCCTGGAAACGTCGGTCAACAAGAGCGAGATTTACCGGACCTCGCGCCTCGTTTCCAACCTGACGGGGATGCTCGTCCAGCCGAACAAGGCCGTTGTCGGCAAAAACGCCTTCGCCCACGAGTCGGGCATCCACCAGGACGGCGTCCTGAAAGAGCGGACCACCTACGAGATTATGAACCCCGAGATGATCGGCATCTTCACGAACAACATCGTCCTGGGCAAACACTCGGGCCGGCACGCCTTCCGGGAGCGCCTCAAGGAACTGGGCTACAGCCTCGACGATGAGAAGCTGACCAAGGCCTTTGCCCGGTTCAAGGCCCTGGCCGATCGCAAGCGGGAGATTACCGATGAAGACCTGGTCGTCCTGGTAGAAGACGAACTGCGCACCTTCCCCGAGGCCTACAGTCTCGAATACCTGCATATCACCAGCGGCACCGTGCTGGTCCCGACGGCCACGATCCGGCTCCGTCGCGAAGAGGAGAACTTTGAGGAGGCTTCCTGCGGCGACGGTCCTGTTGACGCAGCCTACAAAGCCATCGAGAAGATCACCGATACCGGCGCCCGCCTGGCCTCCTACGCCATCAGCGCCACCACCGCCGGCGAGGACTCCCAGGGCGAGGTGAGCGTCAAGTTGGAGCGGGAAGGCCGCTTCTACACGGGCCGCGGCGTCGATACGGACATCATCGTGGCGTCAGCGAAGGCCTATCTGAATGCGGTCAACAAGATCGTCTTTGATGGGATGCTGGCGGTCAAACCAGAACGGGCTGTCTAGGTTTTTACCCAGACTGATTTTAATCGTCTGGGGAGTGGCATCCACTCCCCAGGCCTTGTAAAACTCATTCGTTCCAAACGTAATCTTGAATACAAAGCAACAACAGTTTTCTGAGAGAATGTTGCGCCGGAGCAGCCTCATGTCTTATGAGAACATACGTCGTTAATAAGGAGGGATCGAGACGGCCATGGGTATGACCATCACCGAAAAGATATTGGCGGCGCATGCCGGGAAGGCGTCGGTGGAGCCGGGGGAATTGATCCAAGCCAAGCTGGATCTGGTTCTGGCCAACGATGTCACGGCGCCCGTTTCTATCAAAGAGTTGGAGAAAGCCAGCCTGGATGCGGTTTTTGACAAAGAACGGGTCGTTTTGGTCCAGGACCACTTCGTGCCGGCCAAGGATATAAAATCGGCGGAGCAGTCGAAAATTGTGCGGGACTTCGCCCGCAAACATGACATCACCCATCACTATGATGTGGGCGATATGGGAATCGAGCACTGCCTGCTTCCGGAAAAAGGGCTCGTCGTGCCCGGTGACGCCGTCATCGGCGCCGACTCGCACACCTGCACCTACGGCGCCTTGGGCGCTTTTGCCACCGGCGTCGGCTCGACCGACCTGGCTGCCGGCATTGCTCTGGGCGAAGCCTGGTTCAAGGTCCCTGAGGCGATCAAGTTCGAGTATGAAGGCAAGATGCCTGAGGACGTAACCGGCAAGGACCTGATCCTGCACACCATCGGCGACATCGGCGTCGATGGCGCGCTCTACCAGTCGATGGAGTTCACCGGTTCCGCCATCGACGACCTGTCCATGGATGGCCGCATGACCATGTGCAACATGGCCATCGAAGCCGGCGGCAAAAACGGCATCATCGCCCCTGACAAGAAGACGATTGCCTATGTGGAAGAGCGGGCCACCCGCCCCTACAAGGTCTACGCGTCCGATCCCGACGCCAAGTATGCCCGCGTCATCAAGTACGACGTGGAAAAACTGGAGCCTGTCGTCGCCTTCCCGCACCTGCCTGAAAACACCCGGCCGGTCAGCGAGGCTGGCCACGTCGAAATCGACCAGGTCGTCATCGGCTCCTGCACAAACGGGCGCATTGAGGACCTGCGCATGGCCGCCAAGATCCTGCAAGGCAAAAAGGTGCACAAGAACGTCCGCTGCGTCGTCTTCCCCGGCACCCAGGCCATCTACAAGCAAGCCATCAAGGAAGGCCTCGTCGATATCTTTGTTGACGCCGGTGTTGCCGTGTCGACGCCCACCTGCGGCCCCTGCCTGGGCGGCCACATGGGCATTCTGGCCAAAGGGGAGCGGGCATTGGCGACGACGAACCGCAATTTCGTCGGCCGCATGGGCCACCCCGAGAGCGAAGTCTACCTGTGCGGCCCCAACGTGGCCGCCGCTTCGGCGATCGCCGGGCGCATCGTCCATCCCCGGGAGGTGGAATAATGGAATTCACAGGCCGCGTATGGAAATTCGGCAAGGACATCGATACCGACGCCATCATCCCAGCTCGCTACCTGAACACCACGTCGCCGGAAGAACTGGCCAAACACTGCATGGAAGACGCCGATCCGGCCTTCCCCCAGAAGGTGCGCAAGGGCGACATGATCGTCGCCGACAAGAACTTCGGCTGTGGTTCCTCGCGGGAACACGCCCCCATCGCCATCAAAGCTGCCGGCGTCCCCTGCGTCATCGCCAAGTCCTTCGCCCGCATCTTCTTCCGCAACTCCATCAACATCGGCCTTCCCATCTTCGAATGCCCCGAGGCCGTTGACGGCATCCGCGAAGGCGACGTCGTCCAGGTCAACGCCGGTACCGGCGTCATCTTCAACATGACCACCGGACAGACCTACACCGCCAAAGCCCTCCCCGCCTCGATGCAATCGATCATCCACGCCGGCGGCCTCATGCAGTACGTCAAGACCCGGGTGGCGGAAGGGAAATAAAAGGAAAAAGGCTTTCCGGTCTTTTCAAATGTAACGAATAACGGACATATTACCGGGCGACGGGCGCGGGCTTGTGAGCGATTTGAGCGGAGCGGCGAAAAGCGAACGAAGACTGCGGAGCGTCAGGGGCGCCATGGTTCACATGCAGAATAGCCCAGAGGTTTGGCGCCCCAGCGGAGCAGGCAAGTGAGCCGCCGCGAAGCTCTTAGCGAACAAGCCCGCGTCCGTCGCCCCCACGAAAGGACGAGCACTGTTGACATACCGCATCGCAGTCCTTCCCGGCGACGGCATCGGCGCCGAAATCGTGCCCCAGGCGATCCGCGTCCTTGAGGCCATCGGCGCCAAGTATGGTCTCTCCTTCACCTTTACCGAGGGCCTCATCGGTGGCATCGCTATCGACAAGACAGGCCAGCCCCTGCCGGCAGAAACACTGGAGCTGTGCAGAAACAGCGACGCCATCCTCCTCGGCGCCATCGGCGGCCCCAAATGGGACGACCTGCCGACCCACCTTCGTCCGGAAGTAGGCGCCCTGCTTCCGCTGCGCAAGGAGTTGGGCTTATACGCCAACATCCGCCCCTGCCACACCTATGACGCCCTCGCGGACGCGTCGACCCTCAAAAAAGAGGTCCTCGCCGGCACGGACATGGTCATCATCCGCGAACTGACAGGCGGTCTTTACTTCGGCTCAAAAGGTCGCGAAGACATCGACGGCGTCCAGAAGGCATGGGACACCATGCTCTATTCGACGCCGGAAATTGAGCGCATCGTCCGGCTGGCCTTTGAGACGGCCGGTCATCGCCGGAAAAAACTCTGCTCCGTCGACAAGGCGAACGTCCTGGAATCATCTCGCCTCTGGCGGGAGACGGTGAACCGCCTTGCTCCCGAATACCCCGATATCGCCGTCACCCACATGTACGTGGACAATGCGGCCATGCAGTTCATCCGCAACCCCGGCCAGTTTGACGTGGTAGTCACTGAAAACACCTTCGGCGACATCCTCTCCGACCAGGCGTCGATGCTCTCCGCCTCCCTGGGCATGCTGGCGTCGGCCTCCCTTGGCGGCCATGTCGGCCTTTACGAACCGGCTCACGGCTCTGCCCCCGACATCGCCGGCCAGAAAAAAGCCAACCCCATTGCCACCATCCTGTCGGCGGCGATGATGCTGGAATACTCCTTCAACCGTGTCGCTGAAGCCCGGGCCATCGAGGCAGCCATAGAGGCGGTGCTGGCGAAAGGTTTCCGCACCGGCGACATCATGGAAGCAGGAAAAACGCTGGTCAACACCGAAGAGATGACCGACCGTGTGTTAGAAGAGCTGGCTTGACCGGCTCTTCTCTCATATCAGGATGTATCGTTTGTCATCACAAGCGCAAACATCCGAAGGTCACCGGTACGCTTCCCTGTCCCCAGGAATCGCATCGCTGCAGCAGATGAATTACTCGGAGAGAGACAAGCATCGATCAGATGAATCGATGGCAAAATCATGAGACTCATCTCCTGCCGCCCCGGTCCAAAGGACGTGCGTGCCATCCACAAGCTTGACCGTTCTAGAAACCGCGCCACGCTACGGTCAAGTGTAACAGTTCGAGAAAGAGGTGCCCCCGATGGACCGTGTATTTATTTATGACACGACGCTTCGAGACGGAACCCAGGGGGAAGGCATCTCCCTCAGTGTGGAAGACAAAGTAAAAATCGCAGCACGTTTGGACCAACTTGGAGTAGCCTACATTGAGGGCGGATGGCCCGGATCCAACCCCAAAGACATGGAATTTTTCCAGCGGGCGCAACAGATGACCTGGAAGCATGCCAAGATTGCCGCCTTCGGCTCAACCTGCCGCCCTGGCATCGAGGCCTGTGACGACACCAACCTGCGGGCGCTCATTGAATCGGGCGCGCCGGTCGTCACGATCTTCGGCAAATCCTGGGATTTTCATGTCACAGCGGCCCTACGGACAACCTTGGAAGAAAACCTGCGCCTGGTCCACGATTCGATCACCTTTTTGAAAAATCAGGGTCGGGAAGTGATTTTCGACGCTGAGCACTTCTATGACGGCTATAAAGGCAATCCCGAGTATGCCAAAGAGGTCGTGATGACGGCGGAAAAGGCGGGCGCCGACTGGATCGTCCTCTGCGACACCAACGGCGGCACGCTTCCCCACGACATCCTGTCCATCACCCAGGAGATGGTCTTCACCCTGCGGGCGCCCGTGGGCGTCCACGTCCACAACGACGGCGATCTGGCGGTGGCCAACTCCATCATGGGTGTCATGGCCGGCGCCCGCCAGGTGCAGGGCACCATGAACGGCTACGGGGAACGCTGCGGCAACGTCAATCTATGTTCTCTCATCCCCAACCTCCAGTTGAAGATGAAGATGGAGTGCCTGCCGGAGGGCAAGTTGCAGACCTTGACCGATACGGCTCACTTTGTCGGCGAGATCGCCAACATGCCCCTGCGCAACGAGATGCCGTTTGTCGGCCACTCGGCCTTTGCGCATAAGGGCGGCATCCACGTGTCGGCCTTGATGAAGGATCCCGGCACCTACGAACACATCCAGCCGGAAACGGTGGGCAATCACCGGCGCGTCCTCGTGTCCGAACTGTCCGGCATGAGCAACGTCGTCTACAAGGCCAAGGAACTGGGCCTTGATGTGAACCGGCAGAACGCCGATACGAAGCAGATCATCGAACAGATCAAGAACCTCGAACATCAAGGGTTTCAATTTGAAGGGGCGGAAGCGTCTTTCGAGGTGCTCCTGCGTCGCGCCTTTGGCGAAGACCCGGTTCCCTTCGTCCTTGACTCGATCCGCCTGATCATCGAGAAGCGCTCTGACGCCGACTTCACCTCGGAAGCCATGATCAAGTTGCGCGTCGGCGACCAAGTCGTTCATACGGCCGCTGAAGGCAACGGTCCCGTCAACGCCGTCGACAACGCGCTGCGCAAGGCCCTTGTCAGTCACTACCCCTTCCTGGCAGAGTGCCATCTCACCGACTACAAGGTGCGTGTCCTCGACGGGAAAGACGCCACCGAAGCAAAAGTTCGCGTCCTCATCGAGACGCGGGACTCCCACGACGCATGGGGCACTGTCGGCGTCTCGACCAACATCATCGAGGCCTCTTGGCAGGCGCTGATGGACTCCTTCCTGTATGGCTACATGCGAGAACGCGCACGGGTGCAAATGGAATCATCGCAGCCCGCGTAATGGGTTGACTGCCCGTCACATCTCTTTTTCAGTGGTATAGTGATACAGAGAAATTGAAAGAGCCTGCCCAGTGGGCAGGCTCTGCGCTTTCCTGTGGAACTTTTCTTCGACATATTTCGTCATAATGATGTAGGGTTTTACGTTTTCCATCGACTGCTAAAGGCTAGCCTTATTTCATCAGCTTTTCCGAATAGCAGCTTTGAAAAAACATTTTTGAATAGACATCCTGAATGGGCATTCTTTGAAAAAGCATCATCAAATAGGCATCCTAGAATGAATCTCGATTAGACCTTTTCGATCGGATTCGGCTGGCTTTTCGGTCGAGGACGGACCATGCGGTCGATTACGTAGCGGCGAATGACAGCGAGGTTTTGGAAAATCCGGACGCCGAAGGCGAATACAGCCGCCAAAAAGAGGTCGACGCCGAGGCGGTCGCCGATGTAGGCCAGCAGGGCCGCCAAGACGGCGTTCGTAAAAAATCCGGTCAACAGGACGAGGGCGTCGAATTTGTCCTCCAGGAAACTGCGGAGGGAGCCAAAGACCGAGTCCAGCGCCGCCAGAACGGCCACGGACATATATTTGGCATACTCCATGGGGATGGTAATGGATAAAACGGATCCGATGAAGATGCCAAGGGCCAACCCAACCAGCGGTAGCCACATCTTTTTCTGTCACCACCTCGACCGGAAAAAATCTTTGTCACTTCGCCTCCATTATAGTCGCAAACCGGATTTTGCCACAAGGGATTTTCCCCGGAGAGAGAGAATTTCTATGTCAGGGAGGTGATGACGATGCTACCACCGAACTTGGAAAATTTCAATTTTATGGCCGTACTGGACATCGTTGCGGTCGCTTTCATCATCTACCGGCTGACCATGTTCATCAAGGGCACCCGGGCGGTCCAACTGCTCAAAGGGTTCGGTGTGTTGATCATCGCCTCATACCTCAGTGAGGCCCTGAGCTTGAACACCCTCAGTTGGTTGCTGAAACAGGCCTGGACCGCTTTGATCGTCGCATTGCCGATCGTGTTCCAACCGGAACTGCGCCGGACGCTGGAGCAGTTGGGACGCGGCAAGCTGTTTCCGGCCCAGATCGCCGTGATGGCTGATGAGGACCGCAGTTTCCTGATCGGCGAGATCGTGCGGGCTGTCGGCGTCCTGATGAAAAACAAGATCGGCGCCTTGATCATCATTGAGCGCAAGACCGGCGTCAACGACGTCATCGAAACAGGCACATGGATCGACGGCAAGGTGTCCGGCGAGTTTCTCGTGAACATATTTATTCCCAAGACGCCGCTTCATGACGGCGCTGTCGTCGTTCGCGGCGATCGCGTCGCCGCCGCCGCCTGTTATTTGCCGCTCACCGACGATCCAGGACTGTCCCGAGAACTGGGCACCCGTCACCGGGCGGGGATCGGCATCACGGAACAGTCGGACGCCGTGGCGGTTATCGTCTCTGAGGAGACGGGAAACCTATCGATGGCTGTCGATGGCAAGCTGACTCGCTTTCTCGATGAAACCTCTCTCCGATCTCGGCTGGAGGAACTGCTGCAACCGAAAACGGCGAACTCCCGTTCGTTCTGGCAATGGAGGAGCAATCCATGATGGACATTGCCGGAACAGCGCGCCGCAACTGGCTCTATAAACTGGCGGCTCTCGCCATCGCCATCCTCCTCTGGGTCTACGTGAACGCCGAACAGCAGGGCGTCCAGACCTTTCCCGTCCAACTGGAGCGGGAAGGCCTCGAAGCCGGCTATGTCCTCGACCCGGAGCCGCCCACTGTGGTGGAACTGCGGGTCAAGGGGCCGAAGGCGATCATGGCCAATCTGTCGTCCCGCGATTTTCGCGCCCGCATCAGCCTGGCCGGGGTCAAGCCGGGACCGCTGACCATTGGCGTCACCGTCGACGCGCCGCCGAATGTGCAGATCATCAGCAAATCGCCAGCCGAATTGAGCCTGAACGTGGACGTGCTGGAGACACGGACGCTGCCGCTGACCTGGGAGTTTAAGGGCAACATGCCGGCTGGCTACCGGGTCGGTGACCCCACGCTCCGCCCAGCGGAGGTTGTTGTTAGCGGTCCCCGCGACCGGTTGCGGCTGATTCAGCGCGTCGGCGTCCAGATCCCCGTCGGCGCCAAGGAGAGCTTCACCCGCTCCTTGCCGGTCCGCATCATCGAGCCGGCTGTCGGTGATGACACGCGCATGCAGATTTCACCAAAGTCGATCGAGGTGACCGTGCCGGTCATCCAGGAGATGACGAGCAAAACAGTGACTGTCCAGCCGCTCGTCACCGGCGCGCCTGCAGCCGGGTATAAGGTGTTGTCCACACGGGTGGAGCCGGCAAGCCTGTCCGTTACATTGCCGGCGGAGGGTTTTGCTGACCTGCGCGCCCTGGCCACCTCGCCGGTCGACATCAACGGCGCTCGGGGAGACGTGGTGAAAGACGTGAACCTAGCCTTGCCGGCCGGTGTGCGTCCAAACAACCCTGCCCTCAGCGTCGTCCGGGTCATCGTCTCCATCGGCCCTGTAGCGGAACCGTCGCCAACACCGTCACCCACACCGTCACCACCCACCGGGCCGCCCCCGGAAGAGACGAAACCAACCACCGGCGGCACGACGCCATCCGAGCCCGGCAAGGAACCAAGCAAAGAACCGGGCGGGGGCGCCGGAACAGGTGGAACGGCAACCGGCGGTGGAACGGGCGGTGGAACGACTGGGGGAACCGGCACGGGGGCACAAGCCCGCTAGAATCGCCTTTTTCGCAAGACCATTTTGAATACATGCCCCTTGGTAAAAAACGTAGAAGAATTCTCATCACTGATGATGTGAGGAGACGTATTGGTCTTGAAAATCCGTATCGCCAACCTGCGCGCCGGGCTGTCGGAAGACGCCGGGCGCCTTTTGCCAAAAGCGGCCCGCCGGATCGGGTTGAAGCCCGGCCAGATCGAAAACATGACCATCCTGCGTGAGGCCGTCGACGCCCGGAAAAAAGCGGAGATCCGCCTCGTCTACACCGTCGAGGTCACCCTCAAAGCCGGTGTGAAGCTGCAGCCGGGGATCGTGGATAAGGACCCCCAGGTCAGCCTGGTTCCGGAGGAGAAAAAGACGCCGCTCCTGCGCGGCAACCAGCCCCTCTCCCGTCGCCCCGTCGTTGTCGGCGCCGGTCCCTGCGGCTATTTTGCCGCGTTGAAACTTGCCGAGGCCGGGTACAAACCGATCCTGCTGGAGCGCGGCTACGACGTGGACCGGCGGGCGGCGGACGTGGACCGCTTCTGGGAGACGGGGGAACTGAAGGTCGATTCGAACGTCCAGTTCGGTGAAGGCGGCGCAGGCACCTTTTCCGACGGCAAGTTGACGACTCGCACCCATGACCCCCGGATCAACGAGGTCTTTGAGTGGCTCGCCGAAGCCGGTGCGCCCCAGGAGATCCTCTATAAGGCGAAACCCCACGTGGGCACCGATGTCCTGCGCGACGTGGTGCGCAACCTGCGACAGCGCCTGCTGGCGCTAGGTGGGCAGGTGTTTTTCGGCGCCCTCGTGGAAGAACTTGTGTTAGAAAAAACAGCTCTGGGCCGGCGGGTGGCCGGTGTGCGCCTCGCGCCGGGCGTCGAGTTGACCGGCGTAGGGCAGGGGGACAAGGCGCCCGCGCTTCCGATCTCCGGCTCTCCCCGTACCGGCCTCGAACTCGCTGCCGATATAGTCATCCTGGCCATCGGCCACAGCGCCCGCGACACGGCCAAAAACCTTTACGCCCAAGAGGTGGCCTTGGAGGCGAAATCCTTCGCCATCGGCCTGCGGGTCGAACACCCTCAGGGGCTGATCGACCGCGCCCAGTACGGCGAATTTGCCGGCCATGAACGGCTCGGCGTCGCCGACTATAATCTCCATACCAAGCTCGCCGAGGCTGGCAGGACCGTCTTTTCTTTCTGTATGTGCCCCGGCGGTCAGGTGGTGGCGGCCGCATCGGAAGCGGGCGGCGTCGTCACCAACGGCATGAGCGCCTACGCCCGCGATACCGGCGTCGCCAACTCGGCCCTTGTCGCCTCGGTAAACCCCGGCGACTATCCGGAGCCGGGTCCCCTCGGTGGCGCAGCCTTCCAGCGGATCTGGGAGAAAAAAGCCTTCGAACTGGGCGGCGGCGACTACCGCGCGCCAGCCCAGACGGTAGGGGACTTTCTCGCCGACCAGAAGGGAGATTTGTCGGACACCCTCGTCCAGCCCACCTACCGGCCCGGCGTGACGGCAGCCAATCTCCGCGACAGCCTGCCCAAGGAAGTGGGCGAGGCGCTGGCGGCGGGCCTGGCCGACTTCGGCCGCAAGATCCAGGGCTTCGACCTGCCGAAAGCCGTCCTGACCGGCGTGGAGACGCGCACCTCCTCTCCCTGGCGCATCAACCGCGATGAATCGCTGCAATCGCCCGGCATCGAGGGGCTCTATCCGGGCGGGGAAGGGGCCGGCTACGCCGGGGGCATCGTCAGCGCTGCCGTCGACGGCTTGCGGCTGGCTGAGGCCATCATCGTCACATACCGGTTGATGGAGCGCTAGAGGTTGCGGCAGAAGTTGCCGTGAAATGAGACCCTGAATGGGGAAACGACAATTCAAAAGTGGAATAGCCGAAAAGAGAGGGAAATCAAACGTGGGAAAATTATTCGGAACCGACGGTGTGCGCGGTGTCGCCAACAGCGAACTGACGCCTGAACTGGCTTTTAAATTGGGGCGGGCCGGCGCCTATGTGCTCAGCAAGGAAGCGCCCCATCCCCGCATCGTTATCGGCAAAGACACCCGCATCTCCGGCGACATGCTGGAGGCGGCGCTGATCGCCGGCATCACCTCTGTCGGCGGCGAGGCCCTGCCGGTGGGGGTGCTGCCGACACCGGGCATCGCCTACCTGACGCGGGAACTGAAGGCCACCGCCGGCGTTGTCATCTCGGCCTCCCACAACCCTGTCGCCGACAACGGCATCAAGTTTTTCTCCGCCTCCGGCTTCAAACTCCTTGACGCGGTGGAAGAGGAGATCGAGCGTTACGTCCTCGGCGAGAACGGCCAAGCCGTTGACAGCGTCGGCGGCGACACCGAGGGGCATCACACCGACGGGCTGCCGGCGCCGACAGGGACCCAGGTGGGCCGGGTGTGTCCCGTGGTCGACGCGGAGACGATGTTTGTCGAGTACCTGAAGTCCACCGTTCCCGTCGACTTCTCGGGCCTCAAGGTCGTCGTCGACGGCGCCAACGGGGCCGCCTTCCGCGTCGCCCCCCGGATCCTGCGGGAACTGGGCGCCGAGGTGGTCACCATCTTTTGCGAGCCTGACGGCACGAACATCAACGACGGTTGCGGCTCCACCCATCCGGAGAAGCTCGCTGAGGCCGTCATCGCCCATGGGGCGCACATCGGGTTGGCCCACGACGGAGACGCCGACCGGCTCATCGCCGTCGATGAAAAGGGCCGGATCATTGACGGCGACCGGATCATGGTCACCTGCGCCTTACATATGAAAGCCAAGGGACAACTCCCCAAAGACACTGTCGCCGTCACCGTCATGAGCAACATGGGACTGCACCTGGCCCTCAAAGCCGCCGGGATCCACATCCTGGAGACGAAGGTGGGCGACCGCTATGTCCTGGAAGCGCTCCTGGAAGCGGGGGCTGTCTTCGGTGGCGAGCAGTCCGGTCACATCCTCTTTTTGCAGCACAACACCACCGGCGACGGTGTGCTCACGGGGCTGCAACTGTTGACGGTCATGAAAGAGTCAGGGAAGCCCCTGTCCGAACTGGCGGACCAGATGCAGCAACTTCCCCAACTCCTCGTCAACGTGCGCGTCAAGGACAAGACCTGCATGAACGCGCCGGAAGCGCAGGCGGCCGTAGAAGCGGGAAAAGCCAAGCTCGAAGGCCGGGGCCGCATCCTCGTTCGCCCGTCGGGCACGGAACCGCTGATCCGGGTGATGGGGGAAGGCCCCGATCCGGAGGAACTGAAGCAGGTTGTTGAGGAGATCGCTGAGGTTTTTCGGCGCTTTTAGGAACTGTCTTGGTCCGTCGACAGTTTTAGCACAGGTGACTATTTTAGCACCTTTGACTTTTAGACTGTTTGTAGGCCCTATTTAAGCCCCGTTTTACGGAACTGTTTTTCACACGAACCAAATCCGTACACACAAATGGTAAGACCTCTTCCGTATTATGCGGCAGAGGTCTTATTTTCTTCGTAATATCTGAAAGGGTGGGAGAGAAAGGATATTCTTTTTTCGCTCCATTTTTTGTATGATTACGCTAACATCTATTTCAAAAAGGGAGGCTGAACCATGCCTGAGGAAATACTCGGCGCCATCCTGGAGCCGATTGGAGAACTGGTGAGCGGAGCGGCCGACGCAGTGATCGAAGTCGCCGGATCTGTCGTGGATGCAGCCGGATCCGTGATAGATGCAACCGGAAGCGTCAAAGGTGTGGTTGGAAGCGTGATGGACGCAGCCGGATCCGTCATGGATGCGGCAGGTGCGGTGATTGACGCCATCACAAGCCCAGAGCCTGCCTTAGCAAGCCCTGCGTCGAACATTGCAGGGCCGGAGTTGCAAGTGGCAGGCCTGGTTCAGGACGTGAATCCTTTGGCACAGGCAACGGATGATCTAGACCAGGAAACAGATGGTCGAGTCAACGCAATGATCGGCTGCGCGATTGAAGACACGCTGTGGATGATGGACACCTATGGACAAATAAAAGAAGGAAAGAAAAAAGAAAGGGAAGAGGAGGCCAAGTCATAGCCGGAGAGGAAAGTGCGACGCCGCAGGTGAAGATTGATTCACCAAGCGGCGTCGCACAGCATAGGCTATTATGCATCGCCTGCGCGAAAGCCTGACACATTTCTCGGTTCTTCTCCGGTTTCTAGAAGTGATACAACCAGGATCGTCATAGACGGCTTTTTTTCAAAGCGAGGGTTGCGCCAACCTCCCCTCGCTGATACAATGATCATGACTCAGAAAAGGCTGCAAGGTCAGATATGAGAACGACAAATGAATCGCACAGCGCCAGAACCGGCGTCAGCCGGTTGACGAGGCAGGGGTTTATCGAAGTTTTCGGCGGATGCCCCTCGGCCGCTCACGGCCGCAGCCAAGCCACAAATCCCGGGAGCAATCACGGGGACAAAGGGCTGGTGGTGAGTGTCGGGATAGATCTGTGCCTTTCAGCCGCCAACACTCTCGTGAAGAAAGATGCGAGAGCGGCGGCTTTTTTGCACCCTTTTTTCGAGTCGAGCACAATTCCCGGCATCCGAATGAAGAGAGGAGAAATCACCCATGTGCGGTATCGTTGGTTACATCGGCGGCAAAGCAGCCGCCCCTATTCTCGTGGAAGGTCTCAAAAAACTGGAGTACCGCGGCTATGACTCTGCAGGCGTCGCCGTCATGGAAGCGGGCAAGATCGAGGTCCGCAAAGCCAAAGGCAAACTGGCCGTTTTGGAAGGCCGGCTGAGCTACTGCGACTTCGGTTCCCAGATCGGCATCGGCCACACCCGCTGGGCCACCCATGGCAAACCCTCTGATGAAAACTCTCACCCCCACCAGGACTGCCAGGGCGACTTCGCTGTCGTCCATAACGGTATCGTCGAGAACTTCCAGTCCCTTAAAGAAGACCTGATCGCCAAAGGACATACTTTCAAGTCAGAGACAGACACCGAGGTGTTGGCCCACCTGGTCGAGACCTTCTACGAGGGCGATCTGGAAGCGGCCGTCCACAAGGTCGTCGGCGTCATCGAAGGCTCCTACGCCATGGCCTTCCTTTGCCGACTCGAACCCGAGAAGATCGTCGCTGTCCGCAAAGACAGCCCCCTTGTCGTCGGCCTCGGCGACGGCGAATACTTCCTGGCCTCCGACATCCCGGCCATCCTGGCCCACACCCGTCGCACCTACATCTTAAACGATGGCGAGATGGCCGTCCTGACCGCTGAAGGCGCCGTCATCAAAAAGGCGGGCTCCGGCGAGGTCATCGCCAAAGAGGTCTTTGAGGTCAAATGGGACGCCGTGGCAGCCGAAAAAGGCGGCTACGACCACTTCATGATCAAAGAGATTTACGAGCAGCCCAAGGCCTTGCGGGACACCATCAAGGGCCGCTTTAACGAAGACGGCGTCAACCTGGACGAAATCGGCATCGACACGGAACTGCTGCGCAAAGCCAACAAAGTCGTCATCGTCGCCTGCGGCACCGCCTATCACGCCGGCCTCGTCGGTAAATACGTCATCGAAGACCTGGCCCGCATCCCCGTCGAGGTGGACATCGCCTCCGAGTTCCGCTATCGCAACCCGATTATCAATAAAAAGACCCTCGTCATCGTCGTGAGCCAATCCGGCGAAACGGCGGACACCTTGGCCGCCCTGCGGGAAGCCCAGTCCAAAGGCGCGAAAGTCCTGGCCGTCACCAACGTCGTCGGCTCCACCATCGCCCGGGAAGCCGATTCGGTCCTCTACACCTGGGCCGGCCCGGAGATCGCCGTCGCCTCCACGAAAGCATACACGACCCAGTTGGCCGCCATGCTCACCGTCGCACTGGCCCTGGCCCAGTGCCAATGCGCTATGCCTTGCAGCGAGATCAAAGCCATCGCCGAGTCGCTGAAAGCCATCCCCGGCCAAGTGGAAACGGTGCTGGCTCAGGCTGACAAGGTGAAGGAGATCAGCGAACAGATCAAAGGATGGGACGATGTCTTCTTCATCGGCCGCAGCATCGACTACGCCGTCGCCCTGGAAGGCTCTTTGAAGCTGAAGGAGATCTCCTACATCCACGCCGAAGCCTACGCCGCCGGCGAGTTGAAACACGGTACGCTGGCCCTGATCACCGACAACATCCCCGTCATCGCCCTGGCCACGCAGGAGCAGGTCCTCGACAAGACCGTCTCCAACATCCAAGAGGTGAAAGCCCGCGACGCCTATGTCATCGCCGTGGCCCAGGAGGGGAACAAGGAGATCGCCAAGTTCGCCGAACACGTCCTCACCATTCCGCGCACCCATGCAGCATTGACTCCGATCCTGGCGGTTGTGCCGTTGCAGATGCTCTCGTACTACACGGCTGTGGCGCGGGAGTGTGACGTCGATAAGCCGAGGAATTTGGCGAAGAGTGTGACGGTGGAGTAGAACAATGAAAAAATAGCAGGACATGCATAATATTTTAGTTTGCTTAACGACCTTTGATTTAATATACATATCAAAGGTCGCATTTTTTTTAATCATTTTAGCATAGAAATAAAGTTATTTAAATTTATCGTACTAAAAGAAGATATAGAATACTTAGTATCGGAGGAATAGATTTTGTAGGCCAGTGTGTGCGTTTAACATTTGTAAATGGAGACTATATTAAAGAATGGAAGAATAATAACTAATAAAAGCGACGATTAAAGAGAAATTAGATGGTTGTCCCTTTGAAGTTTCATGATTTAGTTATTAAGAGGTACTTACGAATATAAGGAGATTTTATGCTTAAGTCTGACTATATACAGATTATTAGAAAAATTGAGCCGGAAATTGACAGGTTGTTGATTATTATTGAGCAACAATTGAAATACGGAAAAAATAAGAAGGCTGCAGAAAACTACAGATTACTTTCTAGATTAATGTATTCTAAGCGATATATTCATTTTGCTATAGTTTTTTTAGAAAATGCCTTTTCTGTTTTTCTGGATTTACAAATGTATTTAAAAGGGATAACTTGCTTAGAAAGTAAAATTGAATTATTAGACCAATTAAATGACATTCAAGGAAAAGCTCAAGTATATGAACAAATGGCATCTGTTCAGAAATATTATTTGCGGGATTATAATCGTGCGGGTTATAATTATTCAGCGTCTGCTCGGTATTACGAAATGATTCAGAATTATATTGCCGCTACCAAAAAAGCGGATTATTCTTTTGAATGTTTTGAAAAAGCAAATAATAAACTAAAAGCTAAAGATTCTCTTAACCATGCGATACGGGTATCAATAAAAGCAGGTATGATTAATAGGGCAGCATACTTCGTAAATACTCTCTATAATAGGATTAAGGATGATTATTCAAGTAGTTATTTAGCGCTATGTCATAAAGGATTTTATACAAATAAAGAAATAGACCCAAGGAAAGCGCTTTTTTACGTAGAGAAATTAATTATTGCTCATTTTGAACGGGGGATAGTTCAAAGGAATCTAAAACACTTTCTGTTAGAAGCCCAAAAGTTACACTTGAGTGTATTTAAATGTAGAGATGATAGACTACTGAGTAAAATTAGAGAGACTTCTTCCAATTCAAATGAACTAATGAGCATATACATGGACTTTTCATCATTTGCAAGTAATATTGGCTTATTTGATGAAGCGAGTTACTTTAAAATATTGTACTACGATGAAGAACTAAAAGTGTTAAAGAATGAGAAACAAGCTACTAAATATTTAGCCTACTATTGGTGGAAGGTAACTAGTAATTATGGTGAAAGCTTATCGAGATGGATGATTACTTCATCTTTGATTGTAATTGTATTTGGAATTATTTTTTCTGCTCCCTCATGCCCACAGTTTTTCCCTGAAGATTTGAAACAATTTTTGTATAGTGCTAAACCTGAAATTAAAGTGTCAAGTGAATTGAGCTTCTATACTCCTTTTTACTTTAGCATTGTAACCTTTACCACATTAGGATATGGAGATATAACGCCAAACAATTTATATGCACATATATGGGTTACGTTAGAAGTAATTGTTGGATATTTTATGCTAGGAGGTCTCATTACTATATTTACAAAAAAAGTAATGAGATAGCTGTGCTTTTTCTCGTATTAATTGGTTTTGCTCTTCGCTGTTTTATTTGGGTGAAGATATGTTTTTCTGAAAACTTATCAACGACTTACTTAGTGATCAGGAAGTGGGGCAAAAAACGACCAATCGCCTTGGTCTTGCTGTCACGCAGCGACAGATCAATGTGGTCGAAGCGGAGACGATGTCGTGCTGATCGCCTGCACGGGACTGCCAGAGTATTCCCGCGCCACCTTTGGCGTTATCTCCATGGTAGGGGACAAACAGGCCGAACTCATCGATCGGACGCTGCGGAACCGCTTAGAAGCGGAGTACATCCAGCGCCGGATACAGTGCGGCAACCCCTCGCAGTTTTAAGGGGACGAGCGGGATGATCTTTTTGTCGATGGTCAACTCGCCCAATGACATGGGCGGTCCGCTGACCCGGAGAACCGAAGGCTATCAGGATCTATACAAGAAACGGTATAACGTCGCCGCCAGTCGGGCGAGGGACCAGATGTGGGTCGTCTATTCGCTCCATCCCGACACCGATTTACAGGATGGCGATCTGCGGCTACAGTTGATTCGGCATGCCCAAGACCCTTACAACCTCCTAAACCTGTTCGAACAAAATCGAAAGAACCTAATTCGGAATTTGAAAAACAGGTGCTGAAACGGCTGCTGTTGGCCGGCTACAAGGTCACACCGCAGTGGAAGGTGGGCGCCTACCGGATCGACATGGTGGTGGAAGGCGCCGGACGCCGTCTTGCTATCGAATGCGACGGTGACAAGTACCATACGGCGGAGAACTTAGCGGAAGATATGAACCGGCAAGCCATCCTTGAGCGCCTGGGTTGGCGCTTTGCACGGATCCGAGGCAGCCAGTTCTTCCGGTATCCCGACCAGACGATGCAGTTGATTTTTGACAAGTTGACTCAAATGGAGATTCCGCCGGAAGGGGAGCAGAACGCTTCGACGATTGCCGTTCATGGTGAGTTAAAAGATCGAGGGTCCGTAGAGCCATGGAGATTCAACGAACATGGCGGGAGACGGACCGGACCGGTTGGTACCCTTTAATCGATGTTGGTAATATACACAATTATATTAAACCTGCCGTCCTCGCTGCGAGCGAAGCGGCAGGTTTTTTCATGGGGGTTCTTTTGTTCTTAGCCGAGGCTAGCATTTTCGTAAAAAATACGATAGTTTATTCCAAAAAATAGAAGATACCGGACTTGTGACTGTGTTATACTACAGTTAAAAAATGGCCTTGAAAAATAGGATTGCTGTTTTGTCGCATTCCCCGCAGTTGAAGGGCAGCAACCCGAGAATAAGCTGATGAAGCGTTATTTTGAACAAATTTGAATGATGGGTTGGTGGATAGCATGAATCAAAAAGAAATACGCTGGCGCCAACGCTTTGAGAATTTCGATAAAGCCTATCGCCAGTTTCATGCGGCGAATTCTGACTTTGACCGGTTGAATTTGCTGGAGAAAGAAGGCATGGTTCAGAGATTTGAATACACCTTTGAGTTAGCCTGGAAAACACTGAAAGATTATCTAGAGGCCAATGACGTGATCGCCAAGTTTCCTAGAGATGTGATCAAAGAAGCTTTCCGCTATGAACTGATCGAAGACGGAGATACATGGATGGATATGCTGGAAAGCCGAAACGTACTGACCCATACCTACAATGAAGAGCGGTTTTCCATCGCTCTGAAGAAGATCAATGGGGAATACGCTTCTGCCATCAGTCAAGTCCACCAGCGGCTAGCATCTTATGTTGAAACGGGGCATTGAGATGAGATTCGGCATATCGCTTAAGAGCATGGAGATCATCATTGGCGCGTTACAGCGGATAGACGTCATCGAAGGAGCAGCGATATTCGGAAGTCGCAGTATGGGGAATTTCAAACATGGATCTGATGTCGATATTGCTGTATATGGGGCGCATATATCGGAACAGGTAGTGCAGGAACTGAATGCGGATTTAAACGAACGATTGCCTTTGCCTTATTACTTTGATGTCATTCACTACGAGGGCGTAACGCATCAGGGGTTAAAAGAACACATCGACCGCTATGGAAGGCAGTTTTATACTCGCCCATTGCCCAGACCAAAGGAAATCTGCCTGGAAACGCTCCGATAAGCCCCAAAAAACGACCTGCCATCCTCGCTTAGAGTGAAATGGCAGGTTTTTTTATGGGACGACAAGGCCGATTCTGGCCCAAGTTGTTTGCTCTTATTTCTGCTCATATACGTGACACAGGAAAATGGTATGGAAGGTGGATGATTGGGAAATACTTTTTCTGCATTTGAAAAGACTGTTGGGGGATACGATGGATAACCAAACGATTTCTTGGATATTATTCATAGTACCTTGGGTAACGATTTTACTCATGAATAACGACGATAAAAAACGTTTTGTTCCTGCAGGTTTATTCTCAGGAATTACCAGCGGACTTATTTATCAGTTAGGCATGATCGCTGATCTGTGGTACTTCAAAGACGTAAATTTTCCGGTCATTATGTACGGTCTATTCGCAGTGGCTGCAATATGGGTGCTAAAGTTTACCTTCGGTCGGTTTTGGGTATATACCATTACGAACGCAATTCTGGATGCAGGCTTTGCTTATGTTATCTTCCCTTGGTTTGGGAGAAAAGGACTAATTGGTGTAGGTGATTGGACAAGTTTATTTGTTTATACGATTAATTTTATACACGCTGCACTCATCTACGGATATCAGATGTGGCAAGATGACATATTTAAAACAAATGAAAAAACCAAAATGGCCCTTAATGTACAACCGGTGCCGGCAAGGAGATTCGATGATAAGAATGAAGAAGGCATCGATTAAAAGACCATTTACGAAATGAGATGAATGAGGAAGGAAGGGGAAGGAGATGTTAATCTACTCATTCAAGGCCAGACAGATCGACGGGCAAGACGTAAGGAGGATTTCCAATGAGCATCTATGATTTCAAAGTGAGAACGATTGGCGGCAAGGAAGTTTCGCTATCCAATTACAAAGGAAAAGTTTTACTCATTGTGAATACGGCAAGCAAGTGCGGATTCACTCCGCAGTACGAAGAATTGCAAAAACTGTATAACACCTATGCCGATCGAGGGTTAGAGATCCTTGGTTTCCCAAGCAATCAATTTGCCGAACAGGAGCCGGGGAGCAACGAAGAGGTTCAACAATTTTGTCAAATTAACTATGGGGTAAGCTTCCCGATGTTTGAGAAAATAGAGGTGCGAGGAAAGAACGCGCATCCTTTATTCAACTTCTTAACTCACGAAGCGCCCTTCCGCGGGTTTGACCTCGACCATCCCATTGGCGGAAAACTGCAGGACGTATTGAAGGATAATTTCCCTGAGATGTTAGAAGGGGATTCGATCAAGTGGAACTTTACGAAGTTTCTCATTAACCGGCAAGGCGAGGTCGTGGGGCGGTATGAGCCGACCACTACGCCGCTGTCAATGAAAGAGGATATTGAAAAGTTACTCTAAATCCCGCATTGCGATTACGTGGCTAACGCCTATTCAGGCCTTGCCAGTTACTCCGACCTTATTCCGGCATATGAATGAAGCGCCACAGCGCGAACAAGGTTTGCGTTGTGGCGCTTTTTCGGTTTTACCGATGCTATTCCTTCTGGCTAAAGCGGAAGCTGTTTCGGATGATTCTTCTGATATAATGTCTTTAAGCATGACAGGACTTCAGGCGCGTACTTTTTTGGAATGCAAGTGTATTGACGGCAAAAATAAAAGAGGTAGTGAAGCATGTTTGTCATCTACGAAAAGGAAAAGCAAAAGCTTCCCATCAAGGTATGGCTGGAGTCGATCGAACAAATCGAACCCGGCTGCCTGGAACAGGCAATCAACCTCTCCAACCTTCCCTTTGCCCTGCACCATATCGCGCTGATGCCCGACACACACCAGGGATACGGCATGCCCATCGGCGGCGTGTTGACCACGGAAAATGTGATCGTGCCCAATGCCGTCGGCGTCGATATCGGTTGCGGCATGATTTTTAGTCAGACCAACATCCCGGCGGAATTGCTAAAAAATACGCAGACGAAAAGCGGGTCCCTATTGCAGATCATCGTCGGCGATATCCTGCGCAATATCCCGACTGGTTTTGCCCATCATCCCAAGGCGCAACCGCTTTCCGAAGAGTTCCAGGAGATGGTGAACAGCACGAAACCGGTGGCGGCGCAGCATGAAGAACTGTGCAAGCGAATCTTCCCTTCCTGCCTGCATCAAGTCGGAACCCTGGGCGGGGGCAATCATTTTATCGAAGTGCAAGAAGATGAAGACGGCATGATCGCGCTGATGATCCACTCCGGCAGCCGCAATGTGGGCAAACAGGTATGCGACTACTTCAATAAGCGGGCGAAAGCCTTGAATGAAAAGTGGTTGTCCACAGTCCCGTCAGAGATGGACCTGGCCTTTCTTCCGACCGATACGGCGGAAGGGAGAGATTACATCCGTTTCATGAATTTTTCTCTCGCCATGGCCAAAGAGAACCGGCAACAGATGATGACGAAAGTCCAAGAAATCCTCGCCAGATATACGGAAAAGTTCACCGGCTTCACGAACATTGAGTTTTCCATGGAAGTCAACGCCCACCACAACTATGCCGCTATGGAACATCACTTCGGCAAGAATGTGTGGGTCCATCGCAAGGGCGCCATTCGCGTTCGCGAGGGAGATTACGGGATCATTCCCGGCGCCATGGGGAGTTTCAGCTATATCGTAAAGGGAAAGGGCAATCCGGACTCCTTCATGACCTGTTCCCATGGCGCCGGCCGCAAAATGGGGCGCAAAGAAGCAGCGAGACAGATCTCGGTGGAACAGACGATGGTCGACCTGAAACAGCAGGGCGTCGTGCTCGGAAAAAATAAGAAGAGCGACGTGGCCGAAGAAAGCCGCTTCGCCTACAAAGATATTGACTTCGTCATCCACAATGAGTTGGACTTGATTGAACCGGTGAAGAAATTGAAAACCGTCGGTGTTGTAAAAGGGTAATAACATGGGGGGTGAAGAACCTGACGAGATACTTTTTAGCTAATATATTGTTCATTCCGTTTTACTTCGGATTACCTGTTGTACTTGTCATGGGGATTAATACTTTTAAAGAACCGATGGATTATTACTTTGGCATGCCTTTTGTTACCTTCCTACTCGCTTTTATGATTGCGCTTATCCCTAATTTTATTGTTTTTGCCGTTGGTCAATTTACGCATAGGAAGAACAAAGAAGAAATGATGAAGAACTTATGGCGTTTTGCAAAGATTACGTTGCTTGTATCTGTTGCATTAACAATACTAACATCAATATATTTATTTAGAACGATAACGTATCCGTAAAAAACCCTGCCATCTCTTTCGATGGCAGGGTTTTGAATAGTTCAGCCGATCAGGTGCAATACGAATCGATCAGTCTAAAGGGGGCATCCTGGCGGTGCGGCATCGCCTGCACCCGGTGCAGCAGTTCCACCCATTCGTCTGCGGAGAGGCGCAAGGAATTTCGCTCCTCCAACCGCATTTCAATGGCAGACAGGTCCGGTTTGGGAAACTCTTTGTACTTCCAACTGCCCAGGGTGACCGAAAAGGGAGAGTGCTGGGAACCCATGCGGTAGGTCACGTGGACGAGGTGACCGTTGGGGAGGCGCAGTTCCACCGTCTCATAGCAAGGATGAACATGATTTTGCTCGATGTAGTCATAGAACTGCTCGGGCAACAAATCGCGGAGAACCGAGGGTTTGCTTTGGAAAAGGCGCTTCCAAAACTCGCGCATGTTCATCCTTCCTTTCTCGCGTAATGGGCTTGCGATCACAAACTGGGATGCATGGAACACTTTGGAATTCGAAAAAATGCTTTTGCCCCACCATAAAAATTAAAATCTTCACAAACAGGGGATTTAAAAAGGCCATATTGGCGTTGTTGTAGAAGGTTTGATCAATATCGCCCTGTTTTTTGTGTATAGATTGATTATAGTGGACACAAGCTTCGAAGCATAATGCAAATTTGGTATATAGGGTATAAGTTTAAGTTATGGCATTATTTGTGTTTTCCCTGTGGAACGGATGGTCATCCATGCTGGTAAAGTCCAGCATGGATGTTTTTTCGCGTTTCTTTATGCTTATTTACTGCTGAAGATCTGCCTGTAGGCGGTCGGCGTTACATACGCAGAGAGCTTTCCCTTACCGAAGAGGAGCTTCAGATTTCCCAACATCAACATGTACCGGATATCGATGATCGCCTTCATCATCATCGCCAACCTGCCATGCAGTTTGACGCCAAAGACCTCTCCTACCGCATCATGGCTGCCGATGGAAGCCACCGTGCCCTTTATAAAGGGAACAAATTCCTTCAATTCTACATCTTCGCTGCCTCGCACTAATGCGGCTATATTCTCTGCGCACACCGCCGACTGCAAAATGGCCAGTTGGGCCGTTGGGGGGAAGGGACGTCCGGTGTGCGTGTCGGTTACGACAGAGCAGTCGCCGAGGACGAAGATATTCTCATGGCCGGGCGCGCGAAGGTCTTTTCCTGCCGGAATCCGGCCGCGAACCGTTTCGAAGTTTTCGTTGCAGACGACCGTATTGCCCTGGACGCCGCCGGTCCAGATGACAGTGGCTGGCGCGATGCGTTCTTCACCCGCCTCGCTCAGCAGCGTGACCCCCCGGCTGTCGACGGATTGAATTTTGGTCGAGAGGCGGAACTGGACACCCAGGCTTTCTAGGGAGGCTTTGGCGTACTCTGCCATGGCGGGATCGAATCCGTTCAAAATGTTGGGCGCGCCTTCTACGTTGAGCACCTGAACACGCTGCCGGTCGATGCCGTGCTGCCGGCAGAGGGCGGGGATCCGTTCAGACAGTTCAGCGGCAAACTCGATGCCGGTAAAACCGGCCCCGCCGACGACGAAGGTCAGATGCTGCTGTTTTTCTTGCGCTTCTTTATTCCGGGCGAATTCGGCGAAGCGGGCCTCGATGGCGTGGCGGATCCTGCGGGCGCTGTTCATGCTGCGGATGGCGAGGGCGTGTTCTTTGATCCCGGCGATGCCGAAGGTGGCTGGTTCAAAGCCGAGGGCCATCACCAGGTAATCATAGGCCAACGGTTCTCCGTGGCAGAGTACCACGCGCTTCGCCGCTGTCTCGACTTCCATCACCGTGTCTTTGATGAAGCGGACGCGCTCAGAGTCGATGACATCCCTGATCGAAATAGTGATGCGCTCGTCATCGACGGTTCCGGCGGCCGCCTCATGGAGCCAGGTGGTCAGGTAGTGGTAATTGTGCTTATTGACGAGCACGATTTCGGCCTCATCGCGCCGGAGAATTTTTTGCAACCTTCTGGCCGTCAAGATTCCTGCGTAACCGGCGCCCAATATAACAATGCGAGGCTTTTTCGTTTCCATACACGGTTCCCTCCGATAAAAAATCGTATTAATTAAAATTCTCACAAACAGGGTATTTGAAAAGGCCATATTGACACTTGTACAAGGTTTGGTCAATATCGCCCCGTTCCTGTCTATGGAATGATTATAGTGGAGGCCTAGGTATTAGCAAAATGCATATTCGTCATAGATCATATAAATTATAGTAATGACGATGGAAACGAACATCCATGCAGGGCAGCAACACTGGGCGCCTAAAAAAAACGAACATCCGTACTGGACTTGTCCAGTACGGATGTTCGTTTTTTCACGTAAATCAGATTTCGAGGATGAATGCTGATCTCCGGGGTTGTTATGATGACCGGGGATATTTATTGTTCAACAAAAACGACAAGAATGCCTTTGCAGCGGTCCGCAACGGAACTGTCTTTAAGTGCGCCACCCCAACATGGCGCGGAGGGATGACGGTCAGCGGTGTGATTTCATAGAGGGAACCGCCGGCCAGTTCTTCGGAGATGAAGTTTTTAATCACAAAGGCTACGCCGAAGTCGATCCGGGCGAAGCGAATCAGTAGTTCGAAGTCGCTCAGTTCGAACTCCGGTTTCAAGGAAAGGTTGTGCTGGGCAAAGATTTTCTCGATGTAGATACGGGAACTGCTCCCCTTCTCCAGCAGGATCAACGGGGACTCGGTTATTTCCTCCAAGGAGCGCGGCTGTTCGGCCAGGTGTTTGTACTTTTCGCCGGCGACAAAACAGTCCTGGATCTCAAAGACCTCATGGACGGTCAAATGCTCCGTCGACGATGGGTCGCTGACAACCGGGGAATGGACGAAGCCGATATCGATCTGGCCTCGTTTCAGCAAACGAATCGTAGCAGGCGTGTTCTCGTTGGTCACATGGATCCGGATACCGGGGTAAGCCTGTTTGAACGTCTTCAGGTGAGGCGGGAGGAATTGCTTGCAGATCGTATCGCCTGCAGCGATGATGATCTCGCCTTTTTCCAGTTCCTTCACTTGGACGAGCGTCTTCTCGCCGGAGGAAATGAAGCTAAAGGCTTGTTCGATATAGGGGAAAAGGAGTTCCCCTTCTTTCGTCAGCTTTACGCCTTTAGGTGTCCGGAAAAAGAGCACGCAACCCAGTTTTTCCTCCAACTGCTGGATCGAGCGGCTCACAGCCGGTTGGGTTATGTACAACTGTTCTGCCGCTTTCGAGATGCTGCCTTCCTTGGCGACGAGATAAAAGGCGCGGTAAAGCTCTGTATTAACGAACATAGCATTCCTTTCAAACGGTCAAAGGGTTGAGTATGGAACTCTCCTTTTTGACGATTTGCAAGTTCAAACATGCGCTCGCAGGCAAGCGCAACTCAGGCGCGCCAACGATTGCGTTATTCTTGTCCGTCATCATCGCCGTCAAACTTGCTTTCATGAATGTCCAACGAAGCGTTCGCCAACTTCGAAAAGACCTTGTTGATGGTCATCATCCGGTTCTCCACTTTTTTCGCTGCGGCGTCGAGGGTAAAGCCTTCATCGAGAAGATCCTGGATCAGCAGGATTTTCTTAATGTTCAGATAGTCATACCTGCGAGTAGCTCCCTCGCCTTCTTTAACCGATTCGACAATCCCCTTTTCTTCCCAATAGCGAATTTTCCGGGTAGGGACGCCCGTGATTTCCGAAACCTCTCCGATGCCGACGATCAGTTTTTTCAGGAAGTCAAGGTCGAGCAACGGGTCAAAGTTGCCAGTACCGCTCATGGTTTTCCCTCCGATACCTTATGTAACGATTTTACATCAAAAGGAGCTCCGTGACAAAGGTCAAGTCTTTACGTTACCATCCCCTTGGTGGCCCTATTCAGTGGACAGTTTCATGTGCCGGCACCTCAGTCAATGGCTGAATTGGAACAGCGTCTTTTTCTTTCTGGGAGGGGTGTACCTCGTTGCCTCTCGCTCGTTGGCCAGTTAGGTGGCGCCAACCGGGGGATTGCGGTGACCATTTACACCTTCTGCTACCTAATCACTTTTGAATCGCTCAGTCTCCTCTTGGGCATGGCGCTCATGCTATCTATTGGGATCAAGGAAGAACCAGCCAATTAATCGTGAGGCGAAATGCCAAATCCGCAATTGTGTAGAACCATCTATGCCGGGCAACCTCGTCATGGATGGTTCTTTCTTTGCTAAGACAAGTGCGCAACGAAAGGGTATAATAGTAGAGGGAATAACCACATCGAATATGAGGGAAAACATGGCCGACTATATTCTGACCTACACCAAGAAGAAGTTCTACCCGCTGGAACCGGCGATGGCGGACATCCACATCGAAGACATCGCCCATTCCTTGTCCCTGATGACCCGGGCCAACGGGCATTTCAAGCGTTTCTATTCGGTGGCTCAGCACACCGTCAACTGCTGCAAGGAAGCCCAAAGCCGCGGTTATTCGGAGCGGGTTCAGTTGGGATGTCTGCTCCACGACGCAAGCGAAAGCTACATCTCAGATTTGACGCGACCGGTCAAGCGGAATCTGCCAGAGTATTTCCGGATCGAAGAAAAACTGCAAAGTCTCATCTACCGACGATTTGGCCTTGGCGATCTATCAGAAGCGGAATTAAAACAGATCGAGACGGTCGATGACGCCCTGCTCTTCTGGGAATTCCAGGCCTTATTTGATGAACAGATTTTCGATACAGCCCCGGCAAAGACGATGGACCATGACTTTTCCCAGCGGGACTTTACCCATGTGGAGCAGGAGTTCCTTCACCTTTACCGCCGTTTGACAGGGGGATAGAAGGAAGTGCATTATGATCAAACTGTGCGCGTGAGGAACGTCCCATGCCGGACAGTCGCGGAATTCTCATGCAGATGGTGCACGCAAGACATTTAATGTAAAAAAAGGAATACCCTGTTAGATGTAGAAGAGTAAAAAATAAAGTGAACCTGAGGTAGATGAGGCGTATAAGGCGGAACGTAAGGAGGTGCAGCCCTGACGAACTTTGTTTATGTAGACCACTCCAACGTGTGGATCGAGGGACAGCGTCTGAGCGCCATAAAAAAAGGCTATGCCGATACAGGGATAGTCTTTGATACGCAGTGGGTCTATGATTTTGAGGCGTTATTATACGTCGTTGCCGACGGGGAATATGTTCGCGCCAAACTATACGCCTCCGAGGCGCCGGGAAGCGGGAGGCAGATGTGGGGAATGGCCGAGAAGTCCCGCTATGCTGTGGAATTGATACCGAGAAGCGCTGCGAACAAAGAAAAAGCGGTCGATACGAAAATGATCTGGGACGTCGCCTGGGATATGAAGGGACGCTCGCCCAACCACAACAAGGTCACCATTGTCGCCGGCGACAAGGACTTCCTGCCGGCTGTCGAGGGTCTCCGGGAAGCCGGTTTCTTCGTCACGGTGGCTTCTTGGGAGCACTCTGCCAGCGGTCAACTCAAGCGCAGGGCCTCCCGTTTTATCTGTTTGGATGATTTTTTTCATGCTTTGACCTATTATAAGACGACGTCCTAAGGGACCCATTGCCGGAAAGCGCACGGAACTTCACGTTCTTGTGCGCTTACTTTTTTATATATTAAAATCTAAATAAGTTTGAATATTCTGATAAAATATTTGCCGGATTTTTTGTATCTCTCCCGTTTCTATTGGCTTTGTCGATTAGAGAGAGCTAAAGGGAGTCTGGCCAGCGCTTGAAAACGATAAGCCTGAAAGATAATTTGAGGCGCGATTCCTCTCAAATGAGAATCGCGCCTCTTTTTTTATGGAAAAAATGGAACTTGATAATAAAAAAATCTTTAAAGGATGTTTTTCGTTACTGAAAAGATGATATTGAGGTTGGATAAAAAATACACCTTTAACTTTTTCAATAACGTTAAAATTGCAAATAAATTACATAGTAACCAATAGCTTTTTAAACATCTTAAAACTTTTTCCGAAAAAATCGTTCTTTGTCATCAGTTTTGGTTGTTGTAATGAAGTTTAATCCCTATCGTAGTTCTTTTTGTGAAAATTCAATACCTTGTCGCGCTAGTTATAACTCAAAACCAAAACAATCACAATATGCAAACCGTAATTCCAATTAATTATGAAAGAAAAAGAAAGGGCGATAAGTATGGACGTTGATGGTAAACCAATAAGATCACTTGATCACTATACATTCGGTACTATATATACTCACTATTACCCGAAAATTTACAAGTACATACTAAGGCGGATCGGAAACCCAGATATCGCGAATGATTTGGCGGGTCAGACCTTTGAGCAGGCATTTATTAAAAAGATAACTTACCATCCCGAAAAAGGAACAGTCTCTTCATGGTTGTATGCGATTGCCCACAATATTGTCGTGGATTACAAGCGTAGCGCAAGAAATACCGTTTCCCTTGACGCATTGTCCATCGTGCCCAGCAGCACCGATAAAACCCCGGAAATTATCACCCTTTCCAATGAGACAACGGCACAGTTAAACAGGGCATTGTCAAAACTATCTGAACGAGAGCGAAAGGTCGTTACCCTGAAGTATGTGTCTGGACTGGCCAACCGGAAAATTGCACGGATGATGAATCTATCAGACCAAAATGTCGGCGTTATTTTATTCCGCACACTGCGTAAGCTACGAAGAATCATGGAAAAAAGCGATTAATCTTGTTCGCAAAAAGCCGGTAGGCCGTCGGCGTCCTCCGGCTTTATTGCGATGCAAAAGCATCGTCGATCTGTGATTCTCTGAAAAAAGTTTTTCATGCAAGAAGGAAAAATCAAATATATATCGAAAGTAGTAATCGTTAGCTATTACATAATAAAGGGAGGAACAACATCATGAAAAAGTTCGTCTGTGTGATCTGCGGGTATGTCCATGAAGGGGATGCCGCTCCTGAATTTTGCCCCACCTGCAAGGCCCCGGCCAGCAAGTTTGAGGAAAAAGCCGCCGGCGCGCTGAAGTGGGCCGACGAGCACCGGATCGGTGTTGCCGCCGGCGTCGATGCCCAGGTGGTAGAAGGCCTGAAAATGAACTTCGTCGGCGAGTGCACCGAAGTGGGCATGTACCTGGCCATGAGCCGTCAGGCTGACCGGGAAGGCTTCCCCGAAGTGGCCGAGGCCTACAAGCGGATCGCCTTTGAAGAAGCGGAGCACGCCGCCAAGTTCGCCGAGCTGCTGGGCGAAGTCGTCTTCCCCTCCACGAAGAAGAACCTGGAACTCCGCGTGGAAGCCGAGTATGGCGCATGCCAAGGCAAACTCGACCTGGCGAAGCGGGCGAAAGAACTGGGCCTCGACGCCATCCATGACACTGTCCACGAGATGTGCAAGGACGAAGCCCGCCACGGCGCCGCCTTCAAAGGCCTGCTGGATCGCTGCTTCGGGAAGTAATCATACTAGCGAAAGGAAGAGGGACCAAGCCCGGTTGCAAAACCGAGGCCGGGTCCCTCTTTTTTGATATGGAAGAGGTCGGATTCACCTGATAGCGGTGGAGCCGACCTTTTTTGCATGATAGCTTATAAAAAAGAATGGGTTTGAAATGATTTCTTGCCCTAGACGTATTAACAATTGGGTTGCATGAAAAAAATTCCAATTATGGATAAATGGAGGTGGTAGGTCGGCATTAAGAGTGTTTTATCTGCTTAACTGGGTTTCTTAGCAGATCGATCGTAAACAAAAAACGATGGAGGATGATGATGGTGAGCCAGTACTCTGTGGTGTTCAAAAACAATTCTTCGAATTTCGGGACTGTGTGCCTCTATCAGACTTGTCCGGAACTGGATGCTGACGTCATGTCCCTGGCCTGGTTTTCCAAGTCCGCTCATCCCACGACCAAATTGACCTTCAAATGGGATATCAAGTACAGCTTCATCTGGGATGAAACCGGCGTTCTGGTGCCGGGCGTCGTCTTCGACGCTTCTCAGACCTGGGATGCAGACTTGTCCAACAACAATGCAATCACCTTCACCAAGCAGAACGGCGCCTACACCTTTAAGGATCTCGTCCGGGGAGAAAAGGACGGCATGTTGCAGATCACGGAGGACTACACGGTCCCTGTCAAGCAAGCTGCCGTCGGCATCGGCATGTCCGGGGCCGGAACCTTCGTGAAGCAGGCCCAGCCGAACATGACGCTGTTCTTCAAGCCCCATCCGGAATACTGGATCACCTTCGGCAACTATGTCCAAGGTCAAGTCCTTGACGTGACGGAGATCACCAACAAGGCCAAGATCGAGTTCGGTCCCGGCATTTACCAGATGGTCGCCGTTCTGAAAGACGACAACTCCTGGGAAATCACCGATAATACGGGAGCGCTTTGATCGGGATTGAACAGTAAAATATCGGGAGGTTGATTCTCATGGCGACCAAATACTCAGTGGTGTTCAAAAACAATTCGACGAACTTCGGAAAAGTGTGCATCTACCAGACCAATCCGGCCTTGGGTCCCGATGTGATGTCGCTGGCGTGGTTTTCCAAAGCGGCTTTCCCGACGACGACGATGACTTTTACCTGGGAGATCAATTACAGCTTTATCTGGGATGAAACCGGCGAATTGGTCCCCGGCGTTGTCTTCGATGCTTCCCAGACATGGGATGCAGACTTGCAAAACCTCAACTCGGTTACGTTCTGCAAGGAAAACGGCGCCTATACCTTCAAGAACCTGACGAGGGGCGCCAAGTCTGGCGTGCTGCAATTGACGGAAGACTATACGGTTCCGCTGAAGCAAGCGGCTGTCGGCATCGGCATGTCCGGTTCCGGAACCTTTGTGAAACAGGCGCAGCCGAACATGAACCTTTTCTTCAAACCCCATCCCAACTACTGGATCACCTTCGGCAACTATGAGCAGGGAGAAGTGCTCGACCTGACGGAAATCACCAGCAAGGCGAAGATCGAATTCAGCCCCGGCAGCTACAAAAAAGCGGTCACCTTAAAAGAGGACAACACTTGGGAACTGATGGATGTGAAATAAGCCGGTTCACAAGTGGGGTCTAGGTGTAAAAAAAGCCGCTGACAGTGTCAGCAGCCTGTGGTGGGGGGGGAGACCCCCCATCTTTTGTTTTCGCGATCATGTTTAGTGGCGCCTGTCTTCAAACTCGTACAAGGAACGCTCCAAGCGAACCTGCTCAGTCAATTTCTCAGATTCGGCCATCATCCTTTCGGCCTCGTGATTGGGATGCCAGCCCGGTTGCCGGATTCCGGCGAAGGGAGGTTGCAGCAAATTGTAGTTCCGGTCTATGTATAAGCTTTTTCCCGGCAGGAAGGAGTATTCGAGGCTGTTGCGGGCGAACTCTTTCAACTCGCGGTAGGAAATCTGAAAATCGTTGACCGCTTTTACGTACTCCATCGTCAGATTACTGCGATTGATCCCTTCATCGTCGGTGTTCAGCGTGATGGGGACGCCGGCTCTGCGGTATAGGGGGAGAGGATGCCGGTCTCCGGCCACGTTCAGGATGCCGGCATTGCTGGACAGATCTCTTTTAAGAAAGCCGTCAGGAGGGGTTGATTGCCTTTGACCTCGTCAAAGTATCGAATCGTTGCGCTTTCGTCGGCAAAAACCGCCTGCGTCGGCGCCGCCAGCAGGGCGGCGACGGCGATCACCTGGAAAACTCCTTTGAACAGGTTGGTACGATGATTCATAGGCTACCTCCTTAAAAATCATTGAAATGAACTTCGGCCTAATTATCTATATAAAAAGCCCTCTTCTCGGCTATGAAAAACAGAGGAGAGGGCTGAATGGGCATCCTTATATTGACAATCTCAGTCTATGATCTCATGCTTTTTATGTCAATCGATGATTGGCGCAAGGCCTGATTGGTTGGAAGAATGCCTTTTTTGGCAGACGGCGCGACTGAATCATGACGGAAGGAAATGCCACGGGTTGGCCTGGAAATTGACCATATTCGCTTGACTTGATTCGTGAAATCGGTTACGCTACATCTTAGTCAAAATGAGAGGATGACCTTGATGCGCTTCTAATCCTATCAAAAGCAAACAATGGTTCTCGAAAAAGAACTTGTTTCTGGATAGGATTCGTGCGCGCATTTTTAACCAAAAGGTACATGTCAACCGGTGGCGTCACCGGGGCTATGATCTTTTTGCCGCATCGCCTCCTGTCCAGAAACGGATCAGGAGGCTTTATTTATGTCCAAAACGGGTCTTGCGCTGTTGCGCAACCGCGTGGTGCAGGCGATCCTGCTCTCCGGTGTCTTTCTTCAGATCGGGATCTGGGTGCGCAATTTCGCCGTGCTGCTCTATGTGGTGGAGATGACCGGGGAGGACCCCTTCGCCGTCTCGATGGTCTCTGTCGCCGAGTTTGCGCCCATCTTCCTGTTTTCCTTTATCGGCGGCACCTTTGCCGACCGCTGGCGGCCGAAGCGTACCATGATCTGGTGCGAGTTTCTCAGCGCCCTGTCGGTCTTCGCCGTCTTGTTGACCCTGATGGCCGGCTCCTGGCAGGCCGTCTTTTTCTCCATGTTCTTTTCGGCCATCCTGTCGCAGTTCTCGCAACCCTCTGGGTTGAAGCTGTTCAAACTGCACGTGGCCGGCGACCAGGTGCAGGAAGCCATGTCCCTGTACCAGACCGTCTTTTCCGTTTTCATGGTCTTTGGCCCGATCCTGGGGACCTTTATCTTTCAGGCTTTCGGGATTTACCTCTCTCTCGCTGTCACCGGGCTGGCGTTCCTGCTGTCTGCGGCAGCCCTGCTGGTGCTTCTGCCGGAGAAGGATCCGCACGAAACGACGCGGATCCAGTCGGCGGTGCGCAAAGAGATGGTCGAGGGTGTCCGCTACGTCCTGGCCAATCGGTCGCTGACCCTGCTAGGCGCCTGTTTTTTGGCTGCCGGCTTGGGCCTCGGCGTGATTCAGCCATTAGGCGTGTTTCTGGTGACGGAACGGTTGGGCCTGGCCAAAGAAAGCTTGCAGTGGCTGCTCACCGCCTACGGAATCGGCACCATCTTGGGCGGTTTCTTGACGATGAACCTGGCCAGCCGGCTGGCGCCGCAAAAACTGCTCGTCGTGGGCATGTTTTTCGACGCCCTCGGCATGGTGATCACCGGGGTGTCGACTGTGCCCTGGCTGACTATCCTGGCTCACCTGCTCAGCGGGCTTTCGCTCCCGAGCATCGTCACCGGTATCAATACGATGATCCTGCAAAACACGGAGACGGATTTTGTCGGTCGCGTCAACGGCATCCTCAACCCCTTGTTCACCGGTGCGATGGTCGTCACCATGTCGGCAGCGGGATTGCTCAAGCAGTGGTTCCCTCTTGTCGCCTTGTACATCGCCGCTGGGGCGTGCTTTTTCGTGGGGCTTCTGTTTATCCTGCCTCTGTATAATCTGCCGGCTGTGGGGAAGGAACTGAGCAGTCAGTCGTAATAAATGAGAAACGCCGCCAGAACGGATTTGTTCAGGCGGCGTTTTTCCGATGAATCAACCTTTTTCGATGTACTGCACGACGATCCGGCGAAAACCGACCATCCCTTTCAGGGCTTTTACTAAATGCTCATCAATGATACCCTGTTGATGAAGGATTTCAAACATCTCGCGGCTGTTTTTAGGAAGACCCCATCCACGCGCGGCGATTACATGGGCAGCCATATCGATGGCGATCTCGCACATGCGCTGGATATTGAGCACGATGGCATCCTGTTTGGTGTAATTGGTCAAATTGTCCGGGTTCTGGGCGTATTCCTCTTGAACGCGCCGCCAACAGCGTTCTATGCTTTCGCGTTTGTTCCAGGCTACATCAGGAATCATGGGCGCGCATCCTCTCTCTTTCGGCATCAAAGATACACTGGCGCTCCTCGTTCAACCGGGCGTATTTCTTCAGTGTTAAGGCATGGAAGGCGAGCAGTCGTTCACTATTACGGCAGAAGATGACCTGGCCTGTAGACAATATCTGCGCTTGAAACACCGTAGAAGCCGTCGATAGGTCGATGAGGTCCACATCGCGATTCAGCGAGAGGGACAATTCCTGACTAAGGCGAAAAAGGGCAAGTTCATCCAAGGACCTGTCTGCGAGAAAAGCGACATCGATATCGCTCTCCGGGCCCAGTCGGTTCTTCGCTCCCGAACCGAACAAGACAATCGCAATTGGCGAAAGCCTTTCTTTCAATATGGAGATAATCAAGGACTTTTCGGCTTCTAAAGAGAAGGTTGCCATGGGAAGCCTCCCGTCCGGTATGTTGATTGAAAATCTTATATAACATTATCATATCATTTTCCTGATATTGTAATCAATCGGAGAGACGATTTTCTCCCGATTTACTTATTTGGTATACGCCATTCTCCATTCATCATTTTGCATCCCCATCATTGACCTTTTTCAGCCCGTTTTCATTGTTTCGTCTTATGGTGAAGTGGGAAGATAAACCCGAACGGCGAAGAACCGACCTGCCGCAACCTATCGCGGCTGTGGAGGTCGAGCGCCGGGGGTATGAGGTGATTCCATTGCGCATTTTGCTGGCCGAAGACGACCAGCGGCTGGGCAAACTGATCGACCACATGCTGAAAAGGGAAGGCCATGAGGTCGACTGGGTGCAGCGCGGCGACGACGCCTATCATTACGCCAAGGCGTCCCATTATGATTTGTTCATTCTCGATTGGATGATGCCGGTCATGGACGGCGTGACCCTCTGCCGCCAGTTGCGGCAGGACGGTTTTCAGTGCCCGATTCTCATGTTGACGGCCAAGGATGCCGTAGAGGATCGGGTGCAGGGCCTGGACGCCGGCGCTGACGACTACCTGGTCAAACCTTTCGCGTCGGCTGAGTTGATGGCCCGGCTGCGGGCGCTTTCCCGCCGTAGCAAAGTTCCCTTGCAGGAAGAGATCGTCCAGGTGGCCGACCTGGTTTTAAACCGCAACCGTCACTCGGTGACGCGCGGCGGCGAGGAGATCACCCTGACCAGCCGCGAGTTTGCCTTGCTCGATCTGCTGGTGCAGAACAAGGGACAGGTGCTTCCCCGCGAGATGATCATGGAGCGGGTCTGGGGGTTTGACGCCGATGTGACCGACAACACCCTGGACGCCTATATCCGATTGCTGCGCAAAAAAATCGAACCCCCCGGCGCCGCCAAGTTGATTCACAACATCCGGGGCGTTGGCTACACACTGGAGGAATAGCCGTGTTTACGCGGATCCGCGCGCGCCTGACCCTGGGATATGCCGCGTTGATGATCGTCATCCTGGTTGCCTTTACCGGGATCACCTACGGCCTGCTGCACTCCATCCTCCAGCAGGAGGAGCGGCAGGAGATGAAAATGATGCTGTCCAGGGTCGCTGATCAGCAGTTGAATGAGATGAAGCGACGGGCTCGTCTGCGCGGTCCCAACGATGTGACGGTGGAACAAAAGCGGGAAAGAAGATATGCGCCGCTCCGCGACGGCGCTGAAGGGGAGCGGGACGCTGTCGGTTCTGGGTATGCCGACTACGCCGCAAGAGGCAACGACGAGGACAAACTCGACGATGACGCCGATGGGGCGAAGCGCGGCGGCAACCGATTCGTCTTCCTGCTCACGCTTGACGAGCGGGGAACCGTGCTTCGCAGCGTCGATGAGTATCCCGCCCTGCGTCCGCAGATCATGGAAGCGGTGCAGCAGTGGAGACCAGCCGCTTTCGAGACGAGAGGCGCCCATTTTTCCGAAGAAGACCGAAGCGAATTGCACATCCTGCTGGGGGCGCAGCCGGTGCTCGACCACGGCCGGTTTGCCGGAATGGTCTATGCCGGCATGGATGTGAGCGATTCCCGCCATGTCCTCTACCGCCTGCTTTTTGTCCTGGGCGCCCTGTCGATCCTCTTTCTGCTGTTGGCCGCTGGCGCCGGCTATTACATGGCCGGAAGAGCCATGGTGCCGATCATCCACTCCTTTCATCGCCAGCGCGAGTTTGTCGCCGACGCATCCCACGAACTGCGCACGCCCTTGAGCATCCTCCAGTCGTCCATCGATGTGATCGAGGCTGACGATGGGCGCAACCTGTCCGAGTTTTCCCGGCAGGTGCTGGCAGACATGAAAGACGAGGTCGGGCGCATGACCCGCCTGGTTGGCGACCTGCTCACGCTGGCCCGCGCCGATTCGGGGAAACTGGAGTTGCAACGGGAGTCTTTCGACCTGCGCCCTGTGGCGGAACAGCTGTTTCGCACCTTCCAACACCGGGCGAACGCGCAGGGATTGACGCTGGAGATGGACGGACCGCCGAGTCTTCCCGTTTTCGTCGACCGGGAGCGTGTCACCCAACTGCTCTGCATCCTTTTGGATAACGCCGTCAAGTACACGCCGGAAGGCGGCAAGGTCAGCCTCTCGCTGGCGCGGGCCGGCGGGGGGCATAACGATACCCTGCAAGTGAAGGTTCAGGATACGGGGATCGGCATCAGTCCCGAGGACCAGCAACACATCTTTGAGCGCTTTTACCGGGCCGACAAGGGCCGCTCCCGGCAAGCCGGCGGTGTCGGCCTCGGCCTTAGCATCGCCCACTGGATCGTCGAGGCCCACGGCGGGACGATCCGCGTGGAAAGCGCGCCGGGCAAAGGGAGCAGTTTTATTGTCCTTGTGCCGGTAAAAGAGCAACGCGCCGTTGTTGCGCTGAATAGTAACCATTAAAGCTTCGCGGAGCAGACATTTCTGCGACCACATGAAACCGCCCACTGCCCATCCTCTTTTTGGATGGCAGAGGCGGTTTCTGCATGTGATTGGACTGTTTGCGCCAGCAATGGCGGCGCGCAGTGAATGTAGTGGATGTAAATGATCGGATGGGTGAAGCGTCCCTTTCAGAACAATTTCAGTTTTTCCAGGTAAAGTATGGGGGTAATGCGTTTATGGGGGGGCATCGAGTGATAACGGGATTGATCTGGCGGGTCACCTGGTCTGGAGCGGGGCTTCTTGTTTTCTGGTGGCTGGGATATGTTCTCGGCGACCAATTGCACCGAAACGGCTGGCTCCACGCCCTCTACTGGGCCGGGATCGCAGGCACGTTGATGGTGCTCCTTGCCTTGGGCTATTCGATCAAAAAACGGTATAAAGCGTTCCCTGGTCGCATGGTTTTTTGGCTACAGGCGCATGTCGTACTGACAGTGCTGGGAAACCTCCTGATCTGCATTCACGTAGGTGGAAGAACCCATGCCCTCGTGCCTTGGATGACCTTCATCGTCTTTTTAATTGTCATGATCAGTGGGCAGATTGGATACTTCCTCCACTTTTATATCAAGCAGAAGCTGGCGGCGACGAAACGGGCGCTGCTGGAGCAGGGGAACAGCAGGGAAGAGGCGGAGGAAGAATTGGCCTGGGTGATCGCCGGGGAGAATCTGCTCTCCGGGTGGCGGCGGGTGCATTTTCCCTTGAACATCACTCTAGCGCTCGCCTTGACACTGCATATCGTTTCGGCCGTCTACTACAGGGGTTGGTGAGGGGAGCGGACATGACGCCAGGGATAAAAAAAATCATCCTTCTTTCCTTCGCGCTGATCGCTGTCTGCGCCGTCGCCTTCAGCCTGCAAGAACATATGTTGCCAGAATCCTTCTACTCGCCGGGCCACCTGTCGGAGGCCCATGCAGAAAACGTGGCAGGCTGCGCCGACTGTCACCGCCCTTGGACCAAGGTGACATCTGAAAGTTGCGCGACCGCTGATTGTCACAGCCGTGAAAAGATGGCCCTTCAGATGACCAAGGATCTGCTGAGCTTTCATGAGAAAAAGCAAAGCGATGATTGCATGACCTGCCATCGGGAACACCGAGGCGCGACGGCGACCGCGAGCGCCCAGTTCGATCACAGCATGGCTGACATCAAACAGCGTTGCGCCGAGTGTCACGAAGGGCCGAAGAACCATGAAGACGCCTTCGGGAATGACTGCGCCGCCTGCCACAGCGTGGAGGCGTGGAAACCGGCCACCTTTGACCATAGCAAGTATTTTCGGCTTACTGGCGACCACCAACTCTCCTGTGCGGAGTGCCACCCTGGCGGTGACTATAAGACCTATACCTGCGTGTCTTGCCACAGTGAAAGCGAAATGCTTCGCGAACACCATACATCCAACTATGCCAGGATCGAGAACTGCGTTGAATGTCATAACGGGAAGCGGAGCTTCACGGAGCGGTCCCGGCGAGATGGCGCCGATAGTTTTGGAGATTTCCGAACAGACCGGTTCAAAGAAGAACCCAATGGGGAGTATCGCTCAGACAGGTCCCTTCGAGAGGATGACAGGATCTATCGAAGAGAGGATGGGCGACGCAGTCGGGATTATAGGGAATTCCACAGCCATTAAATCCTTTGCAGTTCACAAAACAGTCACGGATCTTTCAGGGTAATTTCAGCTTCGATTGGTAAAGTAAAGGTGTCAAAGGAAATCGAACCAGAAAGACCTCTCACGGGTGAGACAGTTGGATGACCGACCGATGCCCAGCCCTGCGGAAAGGGAGGGTATTCGACTGAAACAAAGGGAAAAAGGAGATGCGTTACCATGATCGGATCCTGGAAAAAGGCCCTCGTCGCCACCAGCGTGGCGGGAGCGCTCCTCTGCGGCGGCGTCATCGCTTATGCAGCCACCGATACGACGACAACCAGCGACAACAGCAAGCCCTCGTTTTTCCAGAAGTTCGGCAAGGAACGCCGGGGCGGCTTCAAAGGACAGGACTTCGCCCGGGGGTTTCAAGGCGTCGCCGCCATCATCGGCATCGATGAGGCTGCCTTGAAAACGGAGCTGCAAAGCGGCAAAACACTGGCGGAAATCGCGCAGGCCAAAGGCATTGCCAAGGAAGACCTGATCGCCAAGATGGTCGCTGCCGCTCAGGCCCGCCTGGACGAAGCCGTCGCCGGCGGCAGGCTCAGCGCCGAGGAGGCCGCCCAGAAGAAAGAAACGATGAAACAACAAATCGAAGCCGCCGTCGACAAAAAACACACCGACAAATTCGTTGATAGAGCCGACAAAAAGTTCGGCGACATGGCGAAAGACAAAGCCGGTTTCCCCGGTCCTGCCGGTCAAGAGGTTGCTGACCTGTTGAAGATGACCCAGGACGAACTGAAGACCGAACTGAAAGCCGGCAAGTCCCTGGCGGAGATCGCGCAAGCGAAGGGTGTCGCGAAGGAAGACTTGGTTGCCAAGATGGTCGCCGCCGCCCAGGCTCGACTGGACGAGGCCGTCAGCAACGGCAAGATCACGGCGGAAAAGGCTGCTCAGATGAAGGAAGCGATGAAAAAACGCATTGAGGCCTCCGTCGACAAGAAGCCCGGCGACAAAGCCGGTTTCCGCGCTCCTGGCGGTTTCGCCGGTTCGAATCACTTCCAAGTCGCTGCCGACCTGTTGCAGATGACCAAGGATGAACTGACAACGGAACTGAAAGCAGGCAAGTCCCTGGAAGAAGTCGCCCAAGCTAAAGGCGTCGCCAAGGAAACCTTGAAAGCCAAGCTCATCGAGTCGTCCAAAGCCGATATCGACAAAGCGGTGGCCGACGGCAAACTGACGGCGGAAAAAGCTGAGCAAGCCAAAACCAATCTGGAAAAACGGGTCGATGACATGCTGAGCCGGAAAGGGTTCGGCGGTCGCCCCGGGATGAAATAACGTCCCTCCACCGCTCCAAGCGAGGGGAAATCAAACGAACGATGCGGCCACAAGGCGGGACTCCCGCCTGCGGTCGCTTTTTCCCTTTTTTTGTTTTTACTTCTTTTTAGTGGTCATCCCCAAGGGGCGCGTCTCCGTAAGCCTGCCGGCTTTTTTCACTTTGACTTTTAAATTTAATTTTTCCAACTTGTTACGATCTTGACATCTCAGTTGTATAATCGAGACAAGATTATTTCTTGAGGTGAATAACTTGCGGACACGAAACGTTGTTCTCGCCGTATGCTTGACCACGATGGTTTTGACAACGGCGTGCGGGAAGACGGACGCGCCAGCGACCTCGGCTGCCAGCGCGGTCACTTCGGTCAAAACGGTCCCGGTGAAGCGGGCCACTTTGACCAGCACCGTGACTTTGAGCGGAAAAATCGAGCCGAGTGAATCCGTCAATGTGGTCCCGAAGTCCTCGGGGAAGGCGGCCGGCGTCTACGGCGATGTGGGCCAGCGGGTGAGCGCCGGGACAACGCTGATCCAAATGGAAAACAGCGATATCCTGGCCAAACTCGACGCAGCCAAAGCAGCGTTGGCCGCCGGCGAAGCCAATCTGGAGCGCGCCAAGGCGCAGTTGGAAAAGACCCAGATTCAGTTGGATGAAGCCAAGCGCAATCTGGAACGGCAAAAGATGCTCTTTGAGTCAGGCGCCGCATCACAGTCCCAATACGACACCGCCCAGACGAACCATGATTCGATCAAAAAAGACTATGACATGAACGCCGCCTCTGTGGCCGCTGCTCAGGCTAGTGTGGAACAAAACAAGGCTGCCATCCGACAAAACGAAGTGGATCTGGAGAACAGCCGCGTCTTTTCCCCAATCTCCGGTATCATCGCCAGCAAGAACGTCAATGCCGGCGAATCTGTTTCGGCCAGCACGGCGCCTTTTGTCGTCATCAATATGCAGACCGTTCAGATCAACGCCGGTGTCAGCGAAGCCGACATCAATCAATTCAAGCTAGGCCTGGATGTAGATGTGCGGGTTCCCGCAGCATCGCCCAAACCGTTCAAGGGAAAAGTAACCAAGCTCAGCCCCTCCGCCGACGCCAAGACCAAAACATACCCAGTCTGGGTGTCTGTCGACAACACCGATGACCTGCTGAAGGCAGGCATGTATGCGGAGATCCTTGTGACGACGCAGCGCCTGGAGAATGCGCTCACTGTCCCCTCTGACGCAGTTGTGGAGCGGAAAGGGCAAAAAGTTGTGTACATACTTGATGGGGACAAGGCTGTCGAGCGTAAGGTATCCGTCGGCAAGGTAGACGAAGGGCTCACCCAGGTAACCGAAGGGGTGGCCGAGGGCGAAAAAGTGATTACCACAGGCCTGCAGGCATTGCGAGACGGCGTGGCTGTCCGTGAGGAGCAGGCCAAGCCCCAGGAAAAACCGGCTGGAAGTTCCCAGAACGCGCCGCGTCAGGGGCAGTAACGAAATGAGCCTCACATCACTAAGCGCGAGGGTGGGGAACGCATGAACATCACCGATTTTTCCATAAAACGACCGGCGGGCATCAGCATGATCGTCCTGTTCTTCGTCGTATTGGGACTGTACAGCTTCAACCGCATCGGCGTCGAACTGCTGCCGGCCATGAATACGCCCTTCGTGACGGTGCAGGTAAGTTATCCCGGCGCCGCCGCCGAGGACGTGGAGAAGCAAGTCATCGAACCCATCGAGGAGGCCGTCTCCTCCGTATCGAAGCTGAAGAAGCTTTCCGCCACGGCCAATGCGGGCTCCGGTTTCGTCATCCTCGAATTCGACCTGTCCGCTGATCCCGACCAGGCGGCGCTGGATGTCACCAAAAAGGTGGATGCCGTCAAAGGCCGTCTCCCCGACGAAGCCAGCGACCCGGTCGTCATCAAGCGGGACCTCAACGCCCAGGCGATCATGACCTTGAGCGTCAGCAGCGAGGGCCTGTCCAAACTGGAAACCTACAAATTGGCCGACGAGATGATTCAGGAGCGCCTCAAGCGCGTCCAGGGCGTCTCCGAGATCGAGGTCTACGGCGGGCGGCAGAAGGAGATCGCCGTCGAAGTGGACCCCAAGAAGTTGACCGTCTTCAACGTCTCTTTAAACTCCATCGTCAACAAGATTAAGTCAGAAAACGCCAACAAACCGGCAGGCAAGCTCTATCGCCAGCGCGATTACGACCTGCGGCTGTTGGGCGAGTACCAGAGCGTCAGAGAGATCGAGAACCTGGCCATCCCCAGCGGCGACGGCGCCGCCGTCCCCTTGAAAAACGTCGCCACCGTCAAAGAGCAGATCAAAGAAGTCCGCAACATGACCCGCCTCAACGGCGAGGAATCGGTGGGCATCGAGATCTTCAAACAGAGTGACATCAGCGTCGTCGATGTGGGCAAAGGCCTCAACGCCGAGATCGAGAAGCTGCGCAAGGAACTCCCCGGTGTCACCATCTACGTGGCCAACGACGCTTCCGATTATGTCCAAAAGGCACTGAACAACACCCAGATGAGCATCTTCGAAGGGATCCTGACGACGGCCTTCGCACTGCTCTTCTTCCTGAAGGAATGGCGATCCATGCTGACAGTGCTCATCGCCATTCCCACATCGCTTATCTCGGTCATCTTCGTCATGTACGTCTTCGACTTTTCTTTCAATATGATGTCCCTCATGGGTATGGCCCTCTGCATCGGCATCCTCGTTGACGATTCCATCGTCGTCCTGGAGAACATCCACCGGCACCTGACCATGGGCAAAGACGCCAAGACGGCGGCGAGGGATGGACGGGGCGAGATCGGCATGGCCGCCATCGCCATCACCCTCTGCGACGTCGTCGTCTTCCTGCCCATCGCCTTCATGGAGGGCATGGTGGGGCAGTTTTTCCGCCAGTTCGGCCTGACAATCGTCTTTGCCACCCTCTTTTCCCTATTCGTCTCCTTTACGGTCACGCCGATGCTCTCTTCGCGGCTTTACAAAAAAGGTTTCGACGAGAAGCATCACCCCATCTGGGAGCGTGTCGACCGGTTCGGGGGACGGTTCAAAAACCTCTATGAAGTGCTCCTCCATGGCGCCCTGGCCCATCCGAAAAAGGTCCTCGCCGGCGGTCTGGCGCTTTTTATCGCCTCCATGAGTCTCATCTATCCCTTCCAGGTCGTCGGCGCCGAGTTCCTGCCGAAGACCGATGAAGGCAGCTTCAGCGTCACCGTCGAACTGCCCATCGGTACACCCTTCGAGTTGGCAGACAAACAGACCCTGAAGGTGGAGCAGTTTTGCCAGACCATTCCGGAAGTTGACAATGTCCAATCGCGCATCAGCAGCAACCAGGGGAGTGTCCAGGTAAAGCTGCAGAACAAGAAGAACCGGAAACGGACCGTCTGGGAGATCGCCGATGACGTGCGCAACTGGAGCAAGCAGAACTTCCCGCCCGGCGTCGTCCGGGTGAGTGAAGCCACCGCCTCCATCGCCGGGCTCCCCGGCGGCAGCGGCCCGCGCGGCGCCGGCGGCGGAAACGTGCAGATCGAGATCCTCGGATCGGACCAGGACAAGTTGTTGTCCATCTCCGAGGAGGTCATGGACATCCTGCGCAACACGCCGGGGTCGAAGGATGTCAACACCAGTTGGCGCCTCGGCCAGCCGGAGATCCAGACAGTCATCAACCGGGAGCAGGCCAAGTACTATGGCGCCTCCCTGAACGACATCGCCACGGCCTTGCAGACCGGCGTCAGCGGCAGCACCGCCGGCGTCTTCCGCAAAGACGGCGATGAGATCGACATCAATGTCCGCTTCAAAGACGGCGACAAGTTGAGCAACCAGGACCTGAAGAGCATCCCTGTCACCGTCGGCGGCCAGAACATCGCCGTCAGCAATCTGGTCGAGTTCAAAGAGGGCACAGGACCGCGATCCATCCGCCGCGTCGACAAGCAGCGGGCCATCACCATCTCCTGCAACCTGAACGACCGACCGCTGCAGGAGTTCATCACCGAGGTGCAACAGAAGATCAATGCCCGCAACTTCGACCCCCTGTACTCGATCAAGATGGCCGGCCAGGCCCAGAACATGAACGACACCTTCAGCCAGATGCTGAGCGCCTTAGCGCTGTCCCTAATCCTGGTCTACATGGTGCTCGTCGTGCTCTATGAATCCTTCCTGACGCCCTTTATCCGTATGTTCTCGTTGCCCCTCGGCTTTATCGGCGCTGTCGTGGCTTTGGCCTTGACGAAGAACGGACTCAACCTCTTCTCCATGATGGGCATCATCATGATGGACGGCCTGGTGGCCAAAAACGGCACTTTGCTGCTCGACTACGCCCTGACCCTCATGGACCGGGGATTCAAACCGCGAGAAGCGATCATCGAGGCGGGCAAGACGCGCTTGCGGCCAATCATCATGACGACGATGACCATGGTCTTCGGCATGCTGCCGACAGCCTTAGCCATTGCCGAAGGCGCTGAAAACCGCGTCGGCATGGCCTGGGTGCTCATCGGCGGCCTGCTCAGTTCCACCTTCTTCACCCTGATCATCATCCCGATCATCTTCATCGCCTTGCACCGCTGGAAAGACAAGGTGTCAACGGAGGGATGGTCAGGGCTGTTCAAGAAGCGAAGCCGGGAGAAGGCGGCAGAAGGGGTTTGAGCATTATCCAGCCTATAAAAAACGAGTCCTGAAACCCGAATAATAAATTGGGAAGACCCCGAGCGGTATTAAAGCCGACGGGGTCTTTTGCCGTTTTTCTGGGGCTATCTGTTCTCAAGTATCTAAATGTATTTACCACTTAGGGTGTTTAATTCAAAACAATATTTGAAACCTTGAATTCATACGGTCTTCACAAGTTCAATGTAAACTTGTGTTGTGCGCAAAACGAACAAATGCGAAGAGAACATTCTTAAATGAGCAATAGAAGTACGGGAATTACTTCTAAAATAAATCAATTAGACAATTAAAATCTATCTTTTTTACGGAGGGAATAGGATGCTTAGCATTAGAAAACGAACGTTGCTAATGTCGGCCACATTGTCTATGTTGCTGATCAGCAATGCCTGGGCGGCGACAACGCACGATGGACATGGTTCCCATGAAGCGCCTGCGCCTGCGGTGACAAACGGGGATGGCGGCGCTCACGGCGGAACCGACCATAAAGGCGCTGCCTATGAAGAACAATCGGTGTCAAAAAGCGATGGCAAATATCAGGTCCTGTTGCCGAATTCCCCTGCCTGGACCTTGGATAAAGCGGAAAGAGTGCGCTTTGTCGTAAAATCGGCTGATGATGCGCCCGTCGCCCTAACGGCTGTGACCGTCCAATTTGTATCCCAAGAAGGCGGTCACGGTCACGGAGAAAGTGAGAAACCGGCGCCCGTCATCACAGCCCGCCCCGTCGGTAATGGAGAGTACGAAGCGACGGTTGTGCCTGAGAAGGAAGGGAAAGCCGTTCTGCAGTTCCGGATCGAAGGGGAGAAGGGCGATGACGTCAGTCTCACATCGATAGATGTGAAGGCTTCGCCGCCGCACATGTGGTTTCTCGGCGCCTTCGGGGTCTTCGTGGTGGCCACGTTAACTGCCTCTACTCTCATCCGGGTGAAAGATAAACGAAAGGAGGCTGCGGAGGAATGAACAAGCAACCACTTAATCCGCAAACCTCGCCAAAGCGCAACCTCTTGCAGAACCGATGGGTTCGCGCCCTCTTTGAAAGCGCCCACTATCCCCACGTCTTCCACTGGATCACTGTGACCGTTTTTGCGCTCATCATCTACGTGACCCTTTTTGGCTCCACCATTGCGTCGAAGAATTTCGGCACGGCCGCCACCTGGGTGCTCTGGTGGCCCCTGATCCCGTTGCTGTTCTTCCTCTTCGGCCGGTTCTGGTGCGCCATCTGCCCCTTCTCGTGGTTATCCGATCTGGTGCAGAAGCACTTTGGCGCTGAAAGACCTGTTCCCTGGTTCTTGAAAAAGTACGGTCTGTGGATCATTGACGCCTTCTTCCTCTTGATCACCTGGGCCGACCACATCTGGGGCGTCGTCGAGTCGCCGCGCGGTTCTGCTTACCTCCTGCTGATCATCGTCGCTTTCGTCATCTTTGCCGGCGCCTTCTGGGAGCGGCGCGCCTTCTGCCGCTACATCTGCTTCATCGGCGGCCTTTCCGGCAATTACTCCCGCGCCGGGGTCCTCGAACTGCGGGCCACACCGGAGATCTGCCGCAACTGCGCCACGAAAGCCTGCTATAAGGGCTCTGAAAAAGCGCCCGGCTGCCCGATGTTTGAATTCCCGCGCACGATGGAAGACAACACGAAGTGCAACCTCTGCGGTTACTGCGTGAAAAACTGTCCCAACGGTTCCCTCCGCTTGCCCCCCCGTATCCCCACGCAGGAGCTCTGGTTCATCAGCAAGCCCAAGTTGGAAGAAGCCTTCCTGGCCATCATCGTCATGGGCATCGTGCTGGTGCAGAATCTGACCATGCTGTCCATTTGGCCGGCCCTGCTGCAATTTACGGAGAAACTGCTCGGAACGACGAGCTATCCCGTCGTCTTCACGGCCATCTTCCTGGTGGCCATGGCCATTCCCGCCGTCGCCCTGTATCTGACGAGCGCCCTCTCCGGGAAAGCCGCGTCCGATTCGGTGATACGCAACTTTACCCGCTTCGGTTACGCCATCATCCCTTTGGACCTGGCCGCCCACATGGGGCACAATTTCTTCCACCTGCTCAGTGAAGGCAAGGCCGTCTGGTACACCTTCTTGGACATCTTCACCGATGTGACCTTGCCCGCGTCGATGGCCTTTGTGAGCAATGACACCATCTATGTCCTGCAAATGCTCACTTTGATCGTCGGTTTTGCCGGCTCGGCCTACACGGCCTACCGGATCGCCCGTAATCACTATCAAGAGCAGGGAAAAACACTGGCGGCGTTGCTCCCGCACATCGTCTTCCTGGCCCTGATCCTGGCGATCAACGTCTACGCCTTCTCACTGCCGATGGCGCACCGGGTATAAATCGATTTTTTGCAAACGTGTTCCTGTCGGAGAGCGCGCCGTTTTCGGCTTAGGCCGAAAGACGGCGCGCCTCATCACGGATCAGTTCCAGGCGGCTCGATTCAACGAAGTCGAGTGCCCATTGGTTCGCCCGGTCAAAGCGCTCCTTCAGCCGCAAGGACGGCGCCACATCACCGTAAATGCACCACTCACAGACATGTTTTTTTGGCAGTGGAGAAAGGCCGAGAAAACCGAGCACGTCCTTGAGCGGGTAACCGAGGGCGAGGCCGATTTCGTGCGGGAGTTGGCCGCCTTTGCACCATCGCCCCTTCAGGTGGAACAGAAACGGTTGCACATCGAGGGGCCAGGGGAGTGGCTTGTTCCGGTATTGCCGCAGGCGGCCGAAGCGCTTCAACGATGCCCGGACCTGCGGCTCACGGTAAAAGAGCACCCAGGCGCACTTTTCGCAGCGCTTGAGCAGGAATATTTCCACACCCCAATCGCGCGCCAGTTGCCGGGCTTGCCTCAGCGTTGATGCGATGTCTTTTCCGAAGAAGGGTTCTTGAAAGCGGATAAACTCGCCGGCCTTTCCTGCAAAGAGGACCCTGGAGAGGTTGACAAAAAGCCATTTTTCAAATCGCGCTTGGCGGATGTCCTTTTCTGCTAGGCTGTCTTTCCATAGACCATAAGACGCTCCCATGAGCAATCCCTCCCACGAACGGCATGATCGAGATCCGACAAGTGACTGTTACCATCATTTTAACTGAAAATGATTTTCAATTTCAAGTAGACTTTTCTATTCGCCAGTGGATATCGGTCGAACCGCGCGACATGATGGGGAGGTCGGAATTGTGGAAATGGGCGCGTTCATTTATAATCGAGAGTGAGGAGAATTTGACGAACCGCCACATATGGACAATGGAAAAACCCCCTCGCCGCGAGGGGGTTTTTGAGCAATATCTAGTGATCAGAGGAGTCGGTCGCTATGACAGAGGTGTTGCTGCCGGCCTTGGCGGCGGCGATGATGACGGTGCTTGGGGCGCTGCCCTTTTTCTTTATCACTGTGACACACCGGTTGCGGGACATCCTATTGGGATTGGCGGCGGGCATGATGGTGACGGCAGCCTTTGCCTTGCTGCAGCAGACGCCGAACTTTTGGTTGGCCGCCCCCGGGATGCTCATCGGCGCCGGACTCCTGTTTCTCCTGTTGCGCTTCCTGCCGGAAGGCGGACGGTTGGCTTGGCTGACCTTTGCGGCCATCGCCTTGCACAACGTTCCCGAGGGTCTCGTCGTCGGTGTCGGTTATGCCGAAGGGGACAAATTAGGCCTCTTGATGGCGCTGACCATCGGCTTGCAGAACATGCCGGAAGGGCTGGTGATCGTCGCCCCGCTGCTGGAGCAGGGCGTCAACCGCTGGAAAGCGCTCTCTTTCGTCTTCGCCGCCGCCATGGTGGAGCCCTTGTTCGCCGTCTCCGGCTATGCCCTTGTGGAACAAGTGCAGGGGCTGTTGCCCGTCGCCCTCGGTTTTGCCGCCGGCGCCATGCTCTATGTCACCTTCCGCGAACTGATCCCTGATACCCATGGCCATGGTTTTGAGGAACAAGCGACCTTCGCCTTTCTCACCGGTGTGATCATCATGATGGGGTTGGGGACGGCGCTGGGATAAAGAGAGGCAGACGACTGGGCTTTCAACAAAGCGAGCGTTTGTCAATCACTGTTCTTTGTCAGGACTTTGCCGCGATCTCGCCGGGGATTTTTCGCCAGAATTTCGCTAAGATTTTCGCTAGGGTTTTTCATGAGGAGGAGTTGACCATGCTGCGAAAAGTCCCCCTGCGGGCGGTGTTCATTGTGCCCTTTATCCTCCAACTGCTCCTGGCTGTCGGCTTGGTCGCCTGGCTGTCGGTCAAGAGCAGTGAGCGGGCGATCCAGGATGTGACCGCCCAACTGCGCACAGAGATCGCCGACCGGATTGATGAACACTTGAAAACGCATATGGAAGTCCCCATGCTGGTCAACCGGATCAACGCCAACGCCATCGAGACGGGCCTGCTGGACATCCAAAACAAGCCGATGCGGGAACGATACTTTTTCAGGCAGCAGCAGGCATTTCCGCAGGTCGCTATGAACTTCATCGGCACGCCGCGTGGGGAATTCATGGGCGCCCGACGTAACCTTGCCGGTGAAATCCAACTGGTGCTGGCCAGTGACGCCACGGGCAACAACTCCCACTATTTTTCTGTGAACCCCAATGGCGAAGCGGGGGAATTGAAAGAGGTCTTCCGCAATTTCGACCCCCGCAAGCGGCCTTGGTACATAGCCGGCGAAAAAACGGGCCAGCCCGGCTGGAGCGAAATCTACCGGCATTTCGTCTTCCAGGACCTGGCGATCACTGCCGTCCACCCCCTTTACAAGCCTTCCGGCGAATTGATGGGCGTCCTTGGCGTCGATTACATCTTGACCGGATTGAACCGGTTTCTGCAAAGCCTACAAGTTGGACAAACGGGCCAAACGTTCATCGTCTGTCCTTCCGGCAAACTGGTCGCTGCTTCGGCCATGGAAAAGCCCTATTTGCTTACAGACGGCCAGATGGAGCGGATCCAGGCCGTCAATGCCGATGCGCCCATGCTCCGGAAAGCCGCTCGTTATCTAGAGAGCCGCTTTGGCTCATTGAAGGCGATTCAAGCGCGCGAGCAAGTCGAGTTCCTTCTCGACGGGGAGCGCATCTTCGCGCAGGTGCTGCCCTTCCGTGAATACGGCCTGGATTGGCGGATCGTCGTCATCGTCCCGGAAAAAGATTTTATGGGCTATATCGAGGAAAACACGCGGGCCACCTACATGCTCATCGGGATTGGCTTGTTCATCGCAATCCTGGTGGGCGTGGGGACCTCCCATTGGGTGATCCGCCCGATCCGGGAATTGAACATCGCCGCCGGCGAGTATGGGCGGGGTAACTGGGGATACACCCCGGCCATCGAACGAGACGACGAAGTGGGCAAGTTGGGTCAGGCCTTCACCGCCATGGCCCGGCAACTGGGGGAACTCTTTTCCCACCTGGAGCAGAAGGTGGCTGAACGGACGCGGGAACTGAAGGAAAAGAACCTGGAACTGGTGGCGGCGAACGAGAAAAAAGACCTCGCCGTCAAGGCCAAATCAGAGTTTCTCGCCAACATGAGCCACGAGATCCGCACCCCTATGAACGCCATCCTCGGTTTTTCCGAGTTGCTTGAAGACCATGTGGCCGATGAACAGGGACGGCGCTACCTCGAGTACATCTCCTCCAACGGGGAGACGTTGCTGCGCATCATCAATGACATCCTCGATCTGTCCAAGATCGAGGCAGGCAAGCTGGAGATTCAGCGCCGCCCTGTTCATCTCGGGGCGCTGTTCCAGGAGATGCAGCGGGCCTTTGCCAGCCAGGTGGAGAGAAAGGGCTTGCTGTTCATCGTGGAGACGGATCCGGCCGTCCCGAAGCTCGTCCTGATCGACGAGATCCGCCTGCGCCAGATCCTTTTCAACCTGATCGGCAACGCCGTGAAGTTCACCCATCAGGGGTCGATCAAAGTGACCGCCCGAGTCGCCGGTGATCGAGTCGCCGGTGATGAGGCTAGGCAAATGGATAGGGACAGAGATATGGACAGGAATAGGGATAAAGATATTGATGGTGAGACAGGCGAGGCATATGGCGCACTCGATTTGGTCGTAACCGTCGAAGACACCGGCATCGGCATCCCGGAGGGGCAGAAACAAGCCATCTTTGAGGCCTTTGTGCAACAGGTGGGACAGGATGCGCGCTACGGCGGCACCGGACTGGGGCTGACGATCACCCGGCGCCTCGTCGAGATGATGAACGGCCAGATCGCCTTGACCAGCCAATTGGGCAAGGGGAGCGCTTTCCAGGTGACACTGCGCGATGTGGAAGTGATGAAAGTGATAGAAGCCTCCGAGGCGCAGGCGGCTGTCGCGCGATCCGATGTCCGTTTCCCCGATCGCCTCGTGCTGGTTGCCGACGATGAAGCGGCCAACCGCAAGCTGGTGCGGGAGTTCTTAGAGCCCCATGGCATTCGATTCATCGAAGCCGCAAGCGGCAGAGAGGTCATCGACCTGGCAGAAAAGCACCGTCCTGACGCGATCATCCTCGACATGAAGATGCCTGTCATGGATGGATTCGCGGTGCTGCAGATCCTCAAGGTCGATGAAGAATTGTCGAACATCCCGGTCATCGTGCTCACGGCTTCCGTTCTGGAGGAGGAAGAAGCGAGCGTTCGTCAGTCAGGCTGCGCCGGGTTCTTACGCAAACCGGTGAAGAAAGAGCAAATGCTCTCTGAGGTGGCGCGGATTTTCGGGCAGTGAACCGGAATGGGCCAACTATGAAGCCCCTGAGCGACAACCAATGGTTGACGCCAGGGGCTTTTTCAGTGAATTGCTTTGCTTTTGCTGGATTTGCTGGTCAGGGTGAAAGAACTGTGAATCAGCGAACGCCTCAACGCCGCGTATCGGCTAAGCGATCTCGGAAACGAGCGTGCTTTCCACAAGCTGCCGGAAGTACCGGCAGTTTTCCGTCAGATCCGGTCCATGCCGGAAGAGCCCGCCGCCGATGAGGAAAATGACGTCACGACCGTAGACATCGAGCATGTCGGGGATGGCTTCCAGGCTCATGCCGCCGCCGGGACAGGGGAAGATCGGCTTGATCGCCCCCATCGGCATCTCCGTTCCACGGGCGATGGCTTTGCATTCAGCGCGGCTGAAGGAAAAGCGGCCGCCGAAATTGGGGTAGATGACGGCGTCTGCCCCGGCCAGCCGGGTGATCTGTCCGAACAATGCCGGATGGGCGATGCCATTTCCCGGTGACGTGACATAACTGCCCTGAAAGGCGGGGTGGCTGAAGATCGGCAGCGCGATCTCATCATCCTCGGCCAACAGCCGCATCGCGTCCAGCCCGACCAGCGCCGGGGCGACCATCAGGCCCTTCGCCCCGGCCGCCTTCGCGTAGCGCGCTCGGGAGATCAGTTGATCCATGGGCGCGGTGACATTGGCCACATAGACACACTGCTGCCCTGTCTCGCGGTTGGCCCGTTCCACTGCTTCGGCGCAGCGGCTCACCCGTTCTTCAAAGGGCGCAAAGACCTGATTTGTCAGCCCGTGATCGTCTTTGATGATGTCGATGCCGCCGAGAGCGCACTGGTAGGCCATCTTGGCGAGTTCTTCCGAGGAAAGGCCCATCGGCTTCAGGGCGGTGAAGAGCAGAGGGCGCTGTGGCACACCCAGCCACTCGCGCAGGCCCTCCCGTCCAAAGCGGGGACCTTGAAATTGGCGAAGCAGACTATCGGGAAGATCGATCGATTCCACGGTGATCCCCGGCTTGATGCTGATGTTGCCGAAGATCACATTGAGCAGTTGGGTCAACTCGCCGGAAGCTGTCTCCACATCGAAGCTGATGTTGGCGTGATAGGCGGGAGCCGTCTCATGAGACGCCGTTGCCGGGCCGAAGGATTCGATGCGTCCGACGATATGCTCGCGGATAAACCCTTCGGGGAGCAGATCGCCGGGGAATTCGACGCTCTGTTCCAGGCAGATGTCCTTGGCCTTGTTCAATGCCGTCGCTTCATCGCCGGTGAGGCGGTAAAGGACGGAAAAACGCGCGCGCTTCTCCATATTAGAGGGCCTCCGCTTTTGCCAGACTGTGGACCGGCGCCAGGTATGTCTCCGCCAACTCGCTCTCGGAGATGTTCAAGCGCTCGCCGGTCAAATGCTCCACCGCTGCAATCAGGCGCAGCGCGTCAAGGCCGTATTCTTTCATCAAGTAGGGCTTGCTGGCGCCGTGGAGGAAGGTGTCAGGGATGCCGATGCGGACGAGACGGCGTCCCAGGCCCGCCTCCGCCATCGTCTCGGCCACAATTGTGCCTAACCCGCCGACGACCGTATGGTTTTCCATGGTGATCACGCCGCAGCGAGTCCGGGAGATGGCCTCCAGCACAGCCGGATCGTTGAAGGGCTTCAAAGTGGTCACATGCATGTGGTGAATCGAAAGGCCCCGGCTTTGCAGGACCTTGACGGCCCGCATCGCCTCTTCGGTGCATATGCCGCTCGATAACAAGACGATGTCGGTTCCTTCGGTGATCGTGCGGACCTTCCCGAACCGCATCCGGTCTGACGCGTGAAAGAGCCGGGGAATCTCCCCGCGCAGCATGCGCACATAGACGGGTCCGTTGACACTGTCGGCCACGTCGAGGACCGACTCCACGTCGGTGGCGTCGCCGCATTCAAGGATCGTCATGTTGGGCAAGGCCCGCATGACGGCGATGTCTTCAATCGCTTGGTGGGTGGCGCCGCCGGGGGTCATGACGCCCGGCAGGAAGCCGAACATGCGCACAGGCAGGTTGGGGTAGGCGACAGACATGGCGATCTGGTCAAAAGCGCGGCGGTAGATGAAGACGGCGAAGGTATGTACGAACGGACGGAACCCTTCCCGCGCCAGCCCGCCGGCAAAACTGAGCATGTTTTGTTCGGCGATGCCCAGGGAGATGAACCGGTCAGGAAAGGTGTCGCGAAAGAGGTCGATCTCGGTGGAACTGGTGAGGTCTGCCGAGAGGACCAGCACCTCCGGTTTGGACTCGGCCCAGCGGATCAGGTTTTTGGCGTGAACCTTCGATAGGATTTCCATTGTCACGGCTCCCTCGTCAAGATGTCGGTCAAGACCGCCCGGTATTCCTCCCGCTCGGCAGCGCTGGCAAAGCGGACATAGTGCAGCTTTGGGATCCGCTTCTGCAGGAGCGGCAACTCCCGGCAGGGATCCGTGTCAGCGAGCACAACCAGCGGCCGTCCGTCCCGTTCCAGGGCGGCGGGGGCGGCCAAGGCGTCCAGATCGTGACCGTCTACCCGAAAGACCCGCGCTCCGAAGGCCGCTAGGCGATCATGAAAAGGCTCGATTTTCAGGACCGTATCGGTGGGGCCGTCACACTGCTGGCCGTTCATATCCACATAAATCCCGATGTTGTCCAGCCGGTGATGGGCGATGGCCTCCATGGCCTCCCAGTTCTGGCCGGATTGGAACTCCCCGTCCGACATGAACAGCCAGACCCGCCCTGTCTCGCCGCGCCGTTTGCGGGCCATGGCGATGCCGGCCGCCTGGCTCAAACCCTGTCCGAGCGATCCGGTCATCACTTCCATCCCTGGCGAGTGTTCGGCGCCGATCATCTCGACAGTGCTGCCGTCGCGGTTGAACTGGTCTAAGCCCTCCGGCGCCATCCGTCCGGTCTCGATCAGCGCCGCATAGACGACAAGGGCGTACTGGGAGGGGGAGAGGATGAAGCGGTCCAGATGGGGGGCCCGGGGGCCGTTGAAGGCCGCACCGGTGATGCTGTGGGGGTTCTGCGGCCCCGGCACGCCAGGGAAGGGGGGCGGAACGAGGGGCTTTTCCGTCGACCCCAAGCGCATGATCTTCAGATACATAGCGGCCAGGATCTCCGCCGCCGAACAGGCCTGGCTGAGATAGCCGCCATTATTTTTGACTGTGTGTTCCAGGACGCGCCGGCGGATCCCGCCGGCAACGCGGCGCGCTTCATCCTGCCAGGCGCCTTGGCCGGGAGAATCGATAATTTCCATAGTAGATCTGTCTCCTTCGTCGGTGTAGACGTCAATACCCATCGGTGCAATGTAAAACCCAAGTATTCCTATATATATTACTGAAGTGTGGTTGCCTTGCCAAGATAAGTTTTTGGAGGGGTGGTTCTTGATTGGCGCCGTAGTCACTATGGTTTTACATCGGCGCTGGGTGAATCGTTGCGGTCTTTGGAAAGGCTTCGAGCGACATTGCGCAGGATCACCGGGATGCTCGAATGGCGCGAGTAAAAAACAGGCTTCTCATTGGCGGTCGCATACTCCTTGATCGACCACATGGCCTGGTGGGAGATGGCTTGTGTGAGGATGACCAGCACGTCACAATGGGCTAAACTGCCCCGCCATTCTGCCTCCTTTTCCCCATCGTGGACGATCACCCGGCAGGGAAGGTTTTCGGGGGAACGCTTGTCTCGCATTCCACCGAAGATCCCAATCGTCAAGCCTGTCAAACCGGTTAATTCGGAGAAGCCCTCCAAGCCGCCGTTCCAATCGGTCGAGACATCGGCAGCGCCAGATACATGGCTGTCGCAGCGGCCCCGCAAGCGCCGCGCCTGCCCTAGCCCCAGCCCCCGCGTGAACCCCCGCATCAGCCCCTGTCGCCGCCGACCCCGGAGGGATTTCAGTTCCTCCTCCAAATCCCCGATCCGGCTCTTGAGCGCCTTTACCTTCCGAGCATAGGTTGATTCCGCCGTCTCCTGCTGCGCCGCCGCCAGGCGATCGAGGAGGCGGCGATTTTCTTCCTTGCTCTCATGCAGTTTCTTTTCAGCGGCGGCTAACCGCTCCCGTGTGTAGCTCACTTCGGCGGAAAGCCGCTCCAGCGCGGCGTCCTTGCCGGCCAGTTGCTTTTGCAGCGTCCTGGCGTGCTGCTGAACGGTCGTTCTGCTTTCCGACGCAGCGCCCCCGGCCAGTTCGAGGAGCGCTTCCGTGCGCATATAGGACAGCTTGTCCACGAGGGGGAAGGTCAAAATGGCAAAGGTGAGGACGGAGGGACCGAGTCGTTTTTCAAAGTCGGCGACCTCCCATTTTCCCGAGTAAATCCCCGGGAGCAGCGCGAAGTGGATGAAGGCTGTCACCGAGGCATGGAAAAACCGCTCCAGTTCCGAAGGCGGGTAATCGCGGATGACAGAATCCTTGATCTTTTTGACGATCAGATACCGTTTTTTATCGCCCCGAGGGTGACGGCGGGCCGCAGGATCTTTCGCCAGGCTTTGCAACGCATCGGGGAGCATGTCGATGCCGGCCAGTATATCCACCAACGCCCAGGGATCCATCTCCCGGGCCGGTTGGGGCCAGCAGGCCTGGAAAAAGGCTTGGCAGCGGTACAGGTACTCCTGTTTATAGTGGAGCCAGAGCGCCTCCTGGGCGATCCACAACGCCTCTCGTTCTTCCAAATCTCTAGGGGAGATGGCTTCGGCGTACGCCGACGGGTTTTCCGCGACAACGGGGAGGTCTTTCGAGCCGATCCGCAGGAGGCCCGATTCCCCCGGTTCCGGCTGCGTCCAGATCAGTTTGGCCAGCGTAGCCGGCTGCTCGTGGCCGCAGCAGGCGATCAGCGGGATGGGGAAGAGCCACTTTCCGACGAGCATCGCGTCAGACCGGCACTGCGCAAGCGAGGGGGTCCGTGTGACTCCAACCTGGCGTTGCTTCCGGCAGATGGGACAGGTTCGCATGGCCACGACCATCATGGCCGATGTTTCTGTCTTATCTTTTTTCCCATCTTTTGCGCCCATGGCAGCCGCTTCCTTTCGATGCCCAACTTTGCATCCCCATAAATCTTTTATGAGTCGGATCGCAGGCGATGATGAAAAAGTCTTTTTCATAAAAAACGGCGAGGTCCCTGTTGAAGGGACATCTCGCCGCTGAGATGTTTCCGCTTGTATATGTAGTAAAGATACCCTGTACGAAAAAACAAGTCAAGGAATAAGCGCTCGCTGCTTTCTGACGAATGGTTGGATGTGAGGCGAGATAAGTAATCAGCCAGGGCAAGAATGGCGATTCTGAATAATAGAACTTTTCACTTGCGCATTGCGTAACTTTTCGCTTTGGTCGTATAATGCCTACGTAAAAACCAAATACCGATTCGGATGAAGCTTACGGGAGAGCGGTCGCCAGACCCGCCGAAGGAGTCACACTCTCAGGCCCTTGTCACACAAGGAGAACCGCAAGCGGACGAAACTCTGGAGAGACCCTGCCAGACAGGGCGCCGAAGGGGCAAAGCGGTCAGACTTGACCGTTAAATCTCTCAGGCAAAAGGACAGAGCAAGCGCTAGGAGAAACCGCCAACCCAATCGCCGATGATTCGCTGAGGGCCAACGTAGGTTGGTCCGACGCTGTCGGTCTAATGAAGGTTGGTCCAACGAGTATAAGCGAAATGTGTTAGACTCGCCGAATCAGACGGGTCTGCTCCCTTTTCGCTGTGGTTTTTTCTCGGTCCGCTCTTCAGAGTCAAATCATCGATTTGGCTTTTTTTCGTTTTCTCAACACAAACAAGGAGTTGACCACCATGGACTTCATCAAACTGCTGGACCAGATCGACAGCCTCGTCTGGGGCCCCCCCTTACTCATCCTGCTCGTCGGAACCGGCATCTTCCTGACCGTCCGGCTCGGCCTTCTGCAGGTCACCCGCCTGCCTCTGGCGCTCCGGTTGATCTTCACCGCCAAAAATGACGGCGACGGCGATGTGAACAGCTTCGGCGCCCTCTGCACGGCTCTCGCCGCCACTGTCGGAACGGGAAACATCGTCGGTGTGGCCACCGCCATCAAGGCAGGCGGACCAGGCGCCCTCTTCTGGATGTGGGTGGCCGCCTTCTTCGGCATGGCGACGAAATACGCCGAAGGCCTCCTGGCTGTCAAGTACCGTTCCGTCGACGCCAACGGGCAGATCTCCGGCGGTCCCATGTACTACATCGTCAACGGCCTTGGCGCCAAGTACAAACCGCTCGCCGTCATGTTCGCCGCCAGCGGCGTCCTCGTCGCCTTTTTCGGCATCGGCACCTTCCCCCAGGTTAACGCTATCGTCACAGCCACAGAGTCGGGCCTTGGGGTCCCCATTCCGGTCACTGCCGCCGTTATCACCCTGCTTGTGGCGCTGATCACCTTGGGCGGCTTACAAAGCATCGCCAAGGTTTCTGAAAAGATCGTCCCCTTTATGGCCATTTTCTACGTCCTCATCAGCATCGGCGTCCTCGTCGTCTACGCCGACCAACTGCCCCAAGCCATCCAATTGGTCATCAGCAGCGCCTTCACCGGCTCCGCCGCAGCCGGCGGCTTCCTCGGCGCTACGGTGATGATGGCGATCCGCAACGGCGTCGCCCGGGGCGTCTTCTCCAACGAATCGGGCCTCGGCAGCGCGCCCATCGCCGCCGCAGCGGCCAAGACGAAGTGGCCGGCCGAACAGGGCCTCATCTCCATGACAGGCACCTTTATCGACACGATCATCATCTGCACCATGACCGGTCTGGTGCTCATCGTCACCGGCGCATGGTCGGGCGACTTGGCCGGATCGGCCATGACCCAGGCCGCCTTTGCCGCCGGCTTCCCTCTCCACGGCAAGGTCATGCTGACGCTGGGGCTGGCCCTCTTCGCCTTCACCACCATCCTCGGCTGGAACTACTACGGCGAGCGCTGCTGCGAGTACCTCTTCGGCGTCAAGGGGATCATGCCCTACCGGGTCATCTTCATCATCCTCGTCGCCGCCGGCGCCTTCCTGAAGCTCGAAGCCATCTGGCTCCTGGCTGACATCGTCAACGGCCTCATGGCCATTCCCAACCTGATTGCCCTCCTCGGCCTCTCGGGCGTCGTCGTCGCCGAGACGAACCGCTACCTGAATCACCTGCGCGCGCAGGAGAAAGGGCGGGTCGCCCAGGGGCAAGGTTCATTGAAGCAGCGGGTTGCCGAGAAATAGAATCCACTTGTGAAATTAGAACCCAGCAGTGAAATTAGGATCCGGAAGTGAAATAGAATCCAAAAGGTGAAAAGCCAAGTGCCGGCGCTGTTGCGCTGCACTTGGCTTTTTTCTATGGTATAGCGGGCTCGACCTGCGCGCCCGCTCCGCGCCGGTAATTGTCAGGCATGACGCCTTTACGCCGTGATAAAGTTCCAACCGTCGCTGATCGGCACGGCCTGCACTTTTTCAGCCAGAGAAGTCCAGATGATGTAGGTGTCTCCATGGTAGACGACGCCCTGAACATCCACGCCGCTGATGTTCATTAGGCCGTTGCCCTTGTAGGTGAAAGGCGTCTGGAACTCCTGCAGCGCCGTCCACACCACGTAGGTCTCGTTATTGACGACGATGCCGTCCATCCAGGGCTTGCCGTTGAGTTGGACCTTGATGGCCTGATAGCTGACGAAGTTCCATCCGCCGTCGATGGCGACAGCCTCCACGTTTTTGGCAAGGGTGCTCCACAAGAGGTAGGTGTCGCCTCTGTAAACGACGCCTTGCACGTCGACGCCGTCGATGGTCATGACGCCGTTGCCCTTGTACGCATGGGGGGTGTTGAAGGCCTGCAACGCCGTCCACACCACGTAGGTTTCGTCGTTGACGACGAGGCCGTCCGTCCAGGGTTGACCGTTGATCTGCACCTTTATCGCCGCATAAGTCGGCGTCGGATTGCCGCGCAGCGCGTCGAGAGAGACAGCGGCATTCATGTCCACATTGCCTGAGATGCCGTTGACTGCGCCTGAGTCGGTGTACTGCCACATGGTCCACTGCGTCCAGCCGGCAAAGTCGGGCGGCGCTGAAGAGGAGTAGTAGCTGAGCCAGAGGGGGATGTCGGAGAGTCCGCTGATCTGGTACATGTCAAAATACCATTTCCCCGTGTAGAGCAGGACCCTTTTGCCGGTCGCCTCGGCGATGAGGTTGATGAATGTGCGCGCCCAGTCGGCGAGATAGTCGCCGCTCAGGGCGCTGTTTTTCTGCGGCGGCGATTCCAGGTCGAGCACCGGCGCCAGATCGGTGGTGACCGAGTTCAACGCGGCGAGGAAGTTGTTCGCCTCGTCCGCCGCCGTATTATACTCCGGGTGGGCGTAGTGATAGGCGCCCACAGGGATGCCGGCTGCCCGCGCGTTGGTCACATGGGTCTGAAACATCGAGTCCTGTGTTCTCTGTCCCTCGGTGGCCTTGATGTAGGCGAAAGCGACGCCGCTGGCGCTCACCTCTGCCCAGTCGACCTGTTGTTGATAGCTGGAGACATCAATCCCGGTGATGTCTGCATTACAGCGTCCTTGCATGAAGACCCCTCCTTATAACCTTGCAGTGTCTTCCCAGAGCCCGTTCTCTTGGCCCCATTATAAGCAAGGACGCTGTCCCGTTGGTATCTTTTTCATGTCAAGATCAATCGGAAGAAGGTCAAAGCCGCGAAAGGACGGTTACGAAAGGAGGGCATCCTCCGCCCGATCCAAATCGAACCAGAACAGCACGCCGCCTGGCGCGTTTTCGGCGCCGTACCCGTTTTGGTGCATCCGCTGAATCGCCCGGACGACGGAGAGGCCGAGGCCGGTGCCGCCGTAAGCGCGGGTGCGGGCCTTGTCCACTTTGTAGAAACTGGTCCAGATCTGATCGAGCGCCTCCTCGGGGATCCCTTTTCCTGAGTTGAAGAGGGTGACCCGGATCTTGTTTTGACGGGGAAAGACGCGCAGGGTCAATTGGTGGGGAGGGGCGATGTGGTGGATGGCGTTGGTGAGGTAATTGACCAGCACCTGTTCCATCCGCTCCTTGTCAGCGTCAGCGATCAGGCCGGCCTCTCCGTCGACAGACCAGTCGATCTGCCGTTCCCGCAGCAAGGGGGCGAATTTTTCTACGACCGACTCCGCCCAGGCGACGGTATCGAAAGTGCTCCGGTCGAGATGAAACTGGCCTGATTCGATCTGAGAGAGGTCGAGCAGTTCCATGACCAGTTTGTTCATCTTGCGCGACTCGTCCATGATGACGTCACAGTAGTAGTTACGGCTCTCTTCATCATCGGCCACGTTCACTTTCAGGCCTTCCGCGTAGCCCTGGATCAAGGCGATCGGCGTTTTCAGTTCATGGGAGACATTGGAGATGAACTCCTTGCGCATCTCATCGATCTTTCGTTCGCGCTCGATATCGGTCTGCAACTGGGCGTTTCTATCTTGCAGTTCTGTGATGGAACGGCTCAACTGGTCGGAGAGGGAATTGATGCTCTCCGCCAGTTGGCCCAACTCGTCGCGGCTGTCGGCGGTCACTTTTTTCTGAAAATCCAGCTTGGCCATGCGCCGGGCGATGTCGTTCATCTCCAGGATGGGCTGGGTGAACCGCCTGGCATAGAAGAAGACGATGACGTTGCCGAGGAGGAGGGTGATCAGACCCGTAAAGAGGAAAAAACGGTTGGCCACAGCGGCGCTTTCCTGAATGGCCGCCAAGGGAGTGCTGAGGATAAGATAGTATCCGTTCGGGAGTTGGCTGACGGCATTAAGGAATTGGGTATGCAGCCGCGGATCTTCCCGGACTTCCATGAACACCTCGCCTTTTTCCAACTGTTCGCGCCCCGATTCGACGGCCTGTCTGAGCAAGAAAAGCTGCTGGTCTCGCGGCTTTGCCGGACGAAGCGGAGGGAGGGGAGAGGCTGGGCGCTTGTCTGCTTGTTCAGGATCGCCTTCAGGCGGCGGGCCGGGAAAGGTGCTGTACAGGATGTTCATGTTCGCGTCGGTGAGGGTGCTGCTGATCGCTCTGTTGCGTTCCAACCGTTCCATGGCTGTCCACAGATCAGCGGAATCCTCCTGGACCAGCGCCGCCACGATCCGGCTGTGCTCGCGCAGGTCAGCCGTTTTTTTGTGGATGTAGTACCTTCCCAGGCTGGTGTTGACGAGAACGGAGGAAAGCAAAATAAAGAAGAGGATCAGACCGCTCATGGCCAGAAAGAGCCGGAGCTTGATGGAGTGTTTCATGGCTGAACCTCAAAGCGGTAACCGAGGCCCCGCACCGTCTGGATGTGGCGGCCGGCGTCACCGAGCTTCAGGCGCAGTTTTTTGACATGGGTGTCCACGGTCCGGGCGTCGCCGAAGTAGTCGTAATCCCAGACGGCGTTGAGCACCTGTTCTCGGCTGAGGGCTTTGCCGGCGTTTTCGGCCAGGTGCAGGAGGAGGTCAAACTCCTTTGGCGTCAGATCGATGCGCTCCGCCTTGACTGTGACGATGCGGCCGGTCACATCGATGGCGAGGTCGCCGGCGGTGAGGATGTCCTTCTGGTTGTCTTCCAGGCGCCGGAGGAGGGCTTGCACCCGCGCGACCAGGATGCGAGGGCTGAAAGGTTTCGTCACATACTCATCAGCGCCGAGATCGAAGCCGAAGAGTTCATCCACTTCCTCCGCTTTGGCAGTCAGCATGATCACAGGGACACGCGACTGCTTGCGGATTTCCCGGCAAACAGCCCAGCCGTCGTAGCCGGGCATCATCACATCCAGAATGACCAGATCGAAGGGTTCTGAAAAGAACAGTTCCAGCGCTGCTTTGCCGTCTTCAGCCTCTGTGATGAGAAAGCCTTTCTTTTTTAAAAAATCCCCGACCAGCTTGCGCATACGCAGTTCGTCATCAGCGATTAAGATCCGTTTTGCTGCCATGGGGACAACTCCTTTGCGGCCTCCGGCCGGCTGATTTGTCCGCAAGGGAAAGATGCCCCATAAGGCAAGCCCTATGGAGCACCGTTTCCGTTGACGGGTTATTTGCTTATCCGGTTAATTCGACGCGCCGGCCTGGGCGTCCTCTATCACCGGGGCGGGTTGACCGAGAAGCCCCGGTTGGGGCGGGACGGGAGGGAGCGTTTTAAGGAAAGCGTCGGCCTGTTCCTGGGTGATCGTTCCGGCGTCGACGAGCGGCTGCAGCAATTCGGCCGGTTTGTCCATCGGCTGCTTTGCCGTTCCGGGTTGCGGCGGGAAGGTCTTTAGGACGGTTTCAGCCTGTTCTTGCGTGAGCGTGCCGTCGGAGACGAGTTGGTTGATGATCTCCTCATGTTTCGGCCGTTGCCCTTGTTTCGTGGCATCCGGCTTGGGCGGAAGGGCGTTCAGGATCGCATCGGCCTGTTCCTGTGTGAAGGTACCGGCCGTAACCAGTTGGTTCAGGATGGTGTCGAACTGAGGCGGGGCTTTCCGGTCAGGTCTGGCCGGGAGGGCCTTGAAGAATGCGTCGGCCTGTTCCTGCGTGATCGTTCCGTCGTCAACGAATTTCTTGATCAATTCCTGAGGTCCCAAGGGGCGTGTGGGCAGCGCGTTGGTGATGGCGTCCAGTTGGGCCTGGGTGAGCGTACTGTCGCTGACCAGTTGCTGCAGTTGTTCTTCCGGCCGCTGGGGCGGCTTGGGCATGACAGCGGCGATGGCGTCTGCTTGGGCTTGGGTCAGTGTTCCAGCCGCAACCATTTGGCTGAGCGATGATTCCGGTCTCTGTCCTCGCTCGGGGCGGGCCCCCATTTTTCCGGTCGAACCGGGAACGCCGAAGCCGGAGCCGCCGGACCCAGGTCCGCCGAGAGGACCGCGGTGCAACCTGCCGCCGCCGGTCGCGTCTGCGGAGGCGCCAAAGGGAGCGCGGGGGGAGGGGGCGCCGCCAGAAACCTGCGAGAGGTCGGCCGCATAGGCCGTACCGACGGAGAGCAACAGGGCGCCTCCGGCGATCAAGCCAAACACCTTTTTCGATAACACTTGAGACTTCATGGTCATTCTCCTTTCATTCATCCCTGTTATTCGTATCGGTGGCGTGATTTGATGGTCTTATTGTACAGCGCCTTTGTGTCCGAACTGTGAACGGCAGGTGAACGTTTCTGAATGAAAGGTTTTGCTACGAACAGATGGAAAAAAGATATGACCTTTGTATTCTCGATCATCCAGACAGGAATAAATGGCATGGATGTCAAATAAATGGAACAAAAATGGAAGAGGTGTTGTCTATGAGGGTACTGTCGGGTATAGGGCAAAAGACGCTGTCCCTGCTGCTGATCCTGCTGCTTTTGTTCGGGATCACCGCCCCTGCCGGAGCTGTGGAACCGAAAAAAGCGCTGCAGGATTACTTCGTAGAGAGCCTGACCAAAGATTCGGGTGATGTTGCCACTGCAAAGGGACAGATTCGATTCGAGGAAATATCCTTTACGTTCAAAACGAATGCGCCAAGGGATCCCTTCAATGAAGCCTTTTCCCAGCATTTAAACGGAGCCGTGCTGGATTATGACCTGGGATTCGATATGAAAAACCGGATGGCTTACGTTTCCCTGTCCTTTTCGAACCGCCTAGTCAAACTTCCCCTTAATGTTTACATAATGCCGGACCAAATCGTCGTCGATCTTGATTCCGTAAGAAAACTGGCGGCTCAGATCGATCCGAAGGATGCGGCCCGGATTCCGGCCGACAAAAAGTATCTTGTCTCCTCACCCAAGGATAAAAAGGAAATGGACGATTTCTGGAATAACCTGGTCAAGGCGCAGAAACAGTCTACACCTGATGCCAAGTCACGGGAAGCCGTCATTGATATGATCGGCCTGTTTATCCGCGCCTTGCCGGACCAGACAGTCAGGGAGTTTGAAAATCAGGCCGTAGGGATACGTCTTGGTCACAACGATTTGGTGCCCTACCTGTCTTCCCTGATCAAGATCGTGGCAGAGAATCCGGACAAAATGGAAAAGTTGGACAAAGCGCTGATGGAACGGTCATCTCTACCCCAGAAACAGGCAGCAAAACCGAAACTCCCTGATCCGGCTGAAATTAAGAAAAAGCTCGAAGAGTTTCGCTCGGAATTGGATCGCTCCTTTCACCTTCATGAGTACACCCTCATCAAGGGACCGAGGAAAGGAAACAGCTTCCGCAGCCTCAACCGGATAGACATAGAGATGTTCGATATTGACAAGAAGGGAATGACAGGCCGGTTCCAAATCGAACTGGAAAACTGGGATACCTACGATCAACCGCTTGACCATGCATTCCCCTCGTTGACCAACTCGAACCAAATCCCCTTCGAGGAATTTGACCGGCGCATGAAGGCGCAGAAGGCTCCGGAAAAGGCTCCGAAAAAGGCTACGCAGCAAACTACGCAAAAGGCTGCTCGCCCATAAGTGTGTAAAAAAGAAACCTGCAGCAAACGGTTTCCATCGTTTGCTGCAGGCTCTTTTTCAGGTTCTCACAGATAAACTTATAGCCCTCTCCGGCTCAGCGGACTGACGAGCGCGTCGGAGTCATCATCATTGCTTCTCGTCGGATAGCCGTGCTTTTTCCGCAGGTAGCTGATCTCCTGGAGCCCGCAGCCCTCTGAATCACAGTCGACACATTCCAGGCAGTGGGTGAAGTCAAATCCGGCCGTGAAGGGGCAGACGGCGATGCAGTTGGCGCAACTGTGACCGTTTTCCTGCCAGAAGCGCAGGCAGGCTTCCGCGTCGATGGTCCACTTTTCCACGCCGGGGTTGTTATTGGCGCAGGCGACCTCGAAGGACGGTTCTCCGGCGCTGATCGACTTCGACGGGCAATGATCCACACAGGCCAGACAGTTGCGGCAAAAACGGGCGATGCCGAAATCGACGGGAGAATCGGCGAGGAGGGGCATATTCGTCAACACCTTGCACAGTCGCACGTTGGAACCAAACTCCGGCGTGATCAGCAAACCGTGCCGGCCCAGTTCGCCGAGCCCGGCGTCGATGGCCAGGGGGATGCTCAACGCCGTGTCGTTCATACAGGGGATGGCCGTATAACCGAGGGAGCGGATGAACTCCGCAAGCGATACAGCGGAGATAGCCATGCGTGAATAACCCAGCGAGGCGGCGGTGCTACTGGCTGCGGCCGGGGAGGCTTCGATCAACTCCTGGTTCATCGCCACGGCGATCACGATGGCCGTCTGCACGGAGGCGGGGATGACGAAGCGGTCCCTTTCTTCGGAAGGGTCGTCGGCATTCTCGAAGACGAAAGGCTTCTCCAGGTCCTCTGCGTAGACCCACTTCGAATCCAGCCGGGCCACCCCCACCAGGTCGGCGCCGTACAGGCGCGCCTGCGCCTTCACGATTCGCGTCATGTCGCCGGCGCCGGCCTCCCATTTCCTGTGACGGAGCGGTTCGGGAACGAAGAGGGGGTTCCAGGCTAAAAAACGGCTGTTCGGAAAACCGTAGGAGCCCAGGATCAGATTGAGCGCGTTCGCGCCCAGGTCGGCGGCGTAGTCCAGCCGGCTGTTTCCCGGGACATCGCTGTAGATGTTTGCCATCATGTTGGCAAACATCTTTTCCGTAAAGTGCAGGATGCCCTTCTTGCCTGTGTCTTGCATGCCCACGGTGACAAAGGCCTGGTTTTCCACAGAAAAACGCCGGTAACGGCTTTCGTCGATGCGGTGAGCGGGGTCTTTGCGGTGATGGCGCTCTCTTGGAATCATGCCTGTTCCCCCTCGACGAAGAAGTCTGTCTGACGCAAAGGACGATTCAATATACTTCAATACTTCGACAAAAATAACAAACTCCTGCTTGTTCTGAAGGGGAATTTGCACATAGGGTTCCGGCAGACTGCAAAGGAACAAAAAAACCCCGGGGTGATACACCCCAGGGGTTTTTTGAAGTAACCTGCGATTGCTGCTGGGACGGCAACGGCCTCCAATCCTAGCGAAGGGGTTCGAGGGAGTGCCGGTTAGGCCATCAGCATGACCGACGTGGACTTAATGATGGCGACGGCTTCAGAGCCGACCTTCAGTCCTAGTTCCATGAGGGCATCCTTGGAAATCATCGAGGTGATCTGGTTTCCGCCGCCGATGTCCAATACAACCTCGGCCATGACCTGACCTTCCTTGACTTCGATAACCGTGCCCTTCAATTGGTTTCTGGCGGTGATTTTCATAGCGGATCCTCCTTTGTTAAATTAATCAATGTCATATTTAGTCAAAAACTACAAATGTCCTCCTGGAATAGGGAAAGATCCGACAAATCTTTTTTATTGGCCTACCACGGTGAAACCGTATTTTTCAAAGACCACTTTTGCGGCAGGCCCTTGCAGGTATGTCAGGAACTCCCCGGCGGCCTTGGCGTTCTTGCTCTCTTTCAACACTGCGCCCGGGTAGAGGACCGGCGAATGGGAACCCTCTGGCGCCCGGGTGACGATCTTGACCTTGTCGGAGATCTTGGCGTCCGTCTCATAGACGACGCCGGCTTCCGTATTGCCGGTTTCCACATAGGTCAGCACCTGACGGACGTCTTTGGCAAAAACCATCTTGTCTTGCACGGCGTCAGCCAGGTTCAGTTTTGTCAGCACCTCCTGGGCGTACTTGCCGGCGGGCACGCTCTTCGGTTCCCCGATAGCCAGTTTTTTCACTTTATCTCCCGCCAGATCAGAGAAGCCAGTGATGGAGGAGTCCTTGGGGGTCACCAGAACCACCTTGTTTTCCAGCAGGTTTTTGCGGGTGGCTGTGTCGATGAGATTCTTGGCTTGCAGATCGTCCATCTGCTTGGGCGCTGCGGAGATGAAGATGTCCGCCGGCGCGCCTTGCTCGATCTGTTGCTGCAGGGAACCGGATGCGCCAAAGTTGTAGGTGATGGCGGTGTTCGCCTTTTCCTTGGCATAGAGATCCTTGACTTCTGTCAAGGCATCCTTCAGGCTGGCCGCAGCGGAGACGGTTAGATTGACGGGCGCAGCGGTCTCTTTGGCCGGCGGCGGGGAACCGCACCCCGATAGCAGGGTTGCTGTCAAAAATAAAAGCAGTGATAAACGGGATAACCATTTTCCATGTTTCAAGTCAAGCGCCTCCTTTGCTTTCATTGGGGTCATGATGCCGTCTTTCGGGACAACCATTCTGGAAGGAGAGAGAATCACAACCTCCTTTCAAAAAAAACTTTCATGATCCGTCAAGTTGCAGGCGATGATGAAAAATGGCTATTTCATAAAAAAAATCTCAATGGGGTGGCCAAGTGTGACCGCCATCTCCCCATTGAGATTTGCTTTATCCTATGAAATAGAGTGACCAAAAAAAGAACCCTTCTATCAATAGATGACGTAAGGCATCATTACTGAAAAGGAGTTCTCGTCGTCGAGACAGCACTTGAGATGACCGAATTGGCGTTGCTCTCATAGCCAATATAAACAGTAAAACAAGCGCTGTCAATGCTTTTATATATTGTTTTGTCAAGTTTTATCGTGTATGATTTGGTTAATCCTTCATATCTCAGCGACGAGCTCGCCGAGCCCTTCCAGGTCATAGCCACCCATCCCTTGCAGTTCCGCCCGAAACTCGGAAGAACGGATGATCTCCAAGAGGCTCTGAAAAAGCGGCTTGACGAAATCCTCTTTCTTGACGACGAGATGGTACTCTTCCTTGTGCAGGGGGACAAAGTCAACCTGGGCCACCTGTCGCGCCGCCCGTTCGGTGCCCAAACCATAATCGGCCTCGTCCCTGGCGATGGCGCTGGCGACAGAGAGATGGGAGAAAACCTCTTTCCGGTATCCTGGAATCCTGTGGCTCTCGATGTCCAACTGCCGGAGCTTCTCGTCGAGGAACACCCGGGTTCCACAGCCCCGTTCCCGGTTGATATAGCGGATATCGGACCGGGTGAAGGCTTGCCAGTCGAGAATGTTTTTCGGGTTTCCTTGCGCCACGTAGAAGCCTTGCATCCGACGGACCAGCCGGATGATCACCGTGGGGATGCCCGGGATCAGCCGCCGGACATAGGGGATGTTGTACTGGCCCGAATCACCGTCCCAGAGATGGGCCGACGCCATGTGGGCCGTCCCCTGGTACAAGGCCAACAAGCCGTTAAAGCTGCCCACATGAGAACGAAAGATGGGTGTCCCTCGCGGATGCCGTTCCAGGTGGTTGGCCAGGATGTCGAGCAGGGGATCCTGACCGCAGAGCACCAATCCCGGCAGAGGCGGCGACCATTCATCCCCTGCGGAGGACAGGGTCGCCGCGGCGGACACGGGCGCAGCGACGGAACCCCCCGGCGCACCGGATGAACCGGACGGAGCGATGAAAGTCGAAGCCGCCGTTGTTCCCTCTGTTGCCGCCGTCATCAGACTGTCAGGCGACTCGGCTGCCTGTCCCTTTCGCATATACTTGTCGACGGCGTCAGAGAGCACCCGAAGTTTACGCCCTACCCGGTAAGCCGGCAGATCCCCCCGTTTGATCATCTCGTAGACGGTGTTTTTCTTGATGCGCAGTCGTTCGGCCACTTCCTCCGGGGTCAGTGACGTATCCTCCGGCACGATGGTTTCCTCCCCAGTCATTCCGATTCTTTGTTGTTGGCAATCATTTTACCATGAACCATGGTTTATATATAGAGCCGGCGTATGGCTCGTCCGGTGATGAAGATTCTCAAAGGCGAGACGCCCTTCCTTCCCTAGTGGGTATGGAGGGTAGGGAAGCCTTTGAGAATTTTTTATTTTCACCACCATCATGATTAAAGGAGGAAGACAAGATGAAGAAAGCGGGAACAGGGGGAACACAGGGAACAGGGGAAACACCGAAAACACCGGGACCATGGAGAAAATGGGCGCGTGGGGCGGTTTTGCTCGCCTTGACCGGGGTGCTGCTGAGCGGCTGCGGCGGACAGGGAAGCAGGGGCGCCACAGCGCAGAGCACCCCTATGCAGAGCCCTCCTGCGGAGACGAAACCGGCGCCTTCCGGGCAACCCTTGTTTGCTTATGTGGGGGCCGGGCTGAAAGAGCCGGTGACGGGACTGGCGGCGCTGTATGAGGCGCAGACCGGCATCAAGGTCGAATTGACCTTCAACAATTCCGGCGCCCTGCTCAGCCAGGCGGAAACGGCTAAAAAAGGCGATATCTATATGCCGGGAGGCAAGCCTTTTGTAGAAACGGCCCAGAAGAAAGGGATCATTGAAAAGGTGGTCGGACCGGTGGCCTACCACGTGCCGGCGATCATCACCCCGAAAGGCAACCCGGCCGGGATTAAGGATGTGCGCGATCTCGCCCGGCCCGGCCTAAAACTGGTGCTTCCCGACAAAGAGGCCACGGCGATCGGAAAAAACGCCTTTAAAACCTTTGCACAACTCGGCATCAGCGCAGCGGTGGAAAAGAACATCCTGGCGTCCGTAGAAACGATGCCCAAGGTGCCCGCCATGATCGCCATGGGGCAGGGGGATGCCGGCATCGCCGAATACAGCAGCATTGCCCATGATCAGGACAGGTTGGAGGTGATCGAGATCGACCCCGCCGTCAACGTGATCGATGAGATCCCTTGCGCGTCATTGACCTTCTCCAACCAGAAGGAAAGAGCGCAAGACTTTCTGGAATTCGTGCAGAAGGAAGGACCGGGGGTCTTCAAAAAGTTCGGATTTAAAGTTCCCCAGCCGTAACAAAAAAGAAGCCAGGGACATCGCAGACGGCGAGCCCTGGCTTCTTGCTAAAGAATTGGCTTATACAGGGGTAATCCGGACACCGATATCGACCGGCTTGCCGAAGTAGACCCATGTCGTGGAGATGACGTCGACGCCTGCCTTCGCATAATCCTCCACGTTCTGTTCGTTGATGCCGCCGGTGCCGATCATCGTCACCTTCGGGTTGACGGACCGGATGGCGGTTGCCATCGCCGCCAGTTCCGCAGGCGGCACTTTATCAAACTGGAGGCCGTCCACGCCGGCATGGCAAAGCCGCAGCGCCTGCTCCAGATCAGCGACCTCGACGATGATCTTTTTTTCGCTCGCCCGGGCGCGAAGCGCTTCCATCTGCGCCAGCAGGCCCTCCAAGCCGCCGATGAAGTTCAGATGCTGGGCAAAAATCAACACCGTTTCCGAGAGTCCCAGGCGGTGCGGAAATCCGCCGCCGGCGATGACGGCCTGGATGGCCAGTTCCTTTGTGCCGGGGAAGATTTTCCGCGTCGTCACGATCTGGATGCGAAGGTTGATCGCTTTCGCCTTCTCGACCAGCCTTCGCGTCCGGGTGGCGATGCCGGAACTGTATTCGAGGATGTTCTGGCATACCTTCCAGGCCATGTGCAGGCGGCTTGCCGGCCCGCGCGCCTCGAGAAAGACCTCTCCCGGCGTCACTTCTGTTCCGGAAGCGGCCTGAGCGCTGACCTCAATCCCCAACTTCGTCATGAGGCGTTGCGCTGCTTCCGTGCCGGCGATCACCGCCTTTTCCCGGGAAGTAAACCGCATGATCCCCTGTTGCCCGTCGATCCCTAAAACCATGGATGTCAAGTCGATGTAGGGGACATCCTCCTTCAGCAGTCGCTCGATCGCCTCGTCGGTCATGTACACCATACTGAAACCCTCCGTTTCCATCACCGATATTACTATTGCTTTTTCCAAAAGCAAAAGCCCCGCCAGCGGGGCTTTATTGCGCCGGTAGCCCGGGGTCCTCTGCGGCGGCAAAAAGCCGTTCAGGATCCAGATGAACCCACCAGGGAAAGGGACGGTCTTTGAGCCGATTCCAAGACGCTTCTGAAAGGTGCATCGACAGTTGGGGCCGCCCTGCGAAGGAGCGCACACCGGCCAAGTCGTCAGCGCTGCTTTGGCGGCTCTTCGGCGGAACATCTTCGACGGCCTGCATCCATTCGAGATGCACCGTTTTTCCTTCCGTCGTATCGATCACCTGGCCCAATCGGCAGGGAAAGGTATTGACGCCGCCCGGTCCGTCGACGATCCTCAGGTGCCGGGCCCGGATCCCCACGTAGGCCGTCGAGGACGGGGGCGAGAAAGGCAGATGGAGGGTGCAGCCCCAATCAAGGGCCTCGATTTGATCCGTTTGATGAGGCGATAGGATGCGGGCGCGTGACAGGTTCTTGCACCCTGTCAGGCGCGCCGCCGTGACCGTCGGCGGAGACTGAAATATATCGGCTTTCGAGCCGAAAGCGGAAATACGCCCTTTCGAGAGCACGAGCAGGCTCTCGCAGACCCGGTAGGCCTCGTCCAGGTTGTGGGTGACGAAGAGGGTTGCCCCCCGGTAATCGGACAGGGTCTTGAGCAGTTCGCTTTCCATCTGGCTGCGCAGGTGGTTGTCCAGGGCGGAAAAGGGTTCATCCAACAGCAGCGCATCGGGATCGACTGACAAAGCGCGGGCTAAGGCCACGCGCTGTTGCTGGCCGCCCGACAGTTGACCGGGGAAGCGATCCTCCAACCCCTCCAGTTGGAACTGGAGGATTTTTTCTTCCAGCCGCCGGCGCCGCTCTTCCACAGCGAGGTCGAGATACTGCAAGCCGAAGAGGATGTTCTCAGCGACCGTCATATGGGGAAAGACGGCGTAATCTTGAAACAAAAAACCGACCTTGCGCATGCGGCTGGGCAGATTGATCCCCTTTTCCGCGTCAAAGAGCACCCGGCCGTTCAGGGTGATGCGCCCCCGATCCGGCGTCTCGATGCCGGCGATGCAGCGCAGGATCATCGTTTTTCCGGAACCGGAGGCCCCCAGCAGACCGAGCGCCTCTCCGGCAGTGGCAAAGCTTACTTGGAGAGAGAAGCCGGGAAATCGCTTTTCGATATCGACCGATAGCTCCATCGCAACCGCCCCTTTGTCTGGATGCGGGCTGTCAGCGCCGTCTGAATCTTGTTCCACTCGTTGATCAGCAGGATGACGCCCAGCGAGATAGTGACGATAATACCGACCCAGAGGAAGGCGCGATCCATATCGCCGCCCTCGGCGGCGAAGAAGATGGCCACAGGGATTGTCTGTGTCGTCCCCGGGATATTGCCGGCCAGCATGAGCGTAGCGCCGAACTCGCCCAGCGCGCGGGCGAAGGAGAGGATGACGCCGGCGACGATGCCCGGCCAGGCCAGGGGAACGGTGATGCGCCAGAAGACGGTCCACTCATCGGCGCCGAGGGTCCGGGCGGCGTGCAGGTAATTGGGATTCACCTGTTCAAAAGCGCCGCGGGCCGTCTTGTACATGAGCGGGAAGGCGACCGTCGTCGCTGCGATCACCGTGGCCGTCCAGGAGAAGATGATCGACGTGCCCATCTGGTGCAGGAATTGCCCGACGGGGCCGTTCTTCCCGAAGAGCAAGAGCAGGAAAAAACCGACCACCGTCGGCGGCAGCACCAGCGGCAGGGTCAGCAGGCCATCGATCAGGTTCTTTCCTCTTCCCTTATAGGCAGCCATCCAGCGGGCGACGGCGATGCCGAGGAAAAAGGTGATCACCGTGGAGACCGTCGCTGTTTTTAATGAGATCCAGATGGGCGCCATGTCGATGGCCATGTCCAATCCCCCTACACAATGACCCGTTTCACATTCGCGGAGATAAACAAAAACGACGAGGTTCAAGTTTCTGTACAGTTTGAACAGAAACGACGAATCTCGCCGTCGAGCGCTGGATGAAAAAAACCGATAAGACGATGTGTTAATGAAATCTTAAGGGAAAAAAGGCTCCCTGTCAAGCACAGAAAAGGATTGACAATGCCATCATGGCTCATTATCATGAACGCATAACCGTGTTATGTGTGTTCTTGTTGTGTTTTGTTTGGTTTTATTTTAAAAGGACTCCGGCGATATCAGCGGAACGAACTCAATGGCGAGGAGCGCGGCGAAAAGCGCCCTCTCGCCATTGTTTTTTTATGTGGATGGAAAACAAGGAGGATGGGCTAATGGATCGTTCCTTTCAGTGGGTCTTTATCGCGATGACGGGATTCATGGCCGCCGTTTTCGGGGTGCTCCTGCTGCATGCATCGCCTGGGCAATTCCGTGATGTCATCGGCAACCCCGAATTTCAGTTTGCCGCCATCTTCACGGTGGCGACAACGGTCATCGCCACCGGCGCCGCCGTGCTGGTCGCCATACCCTGCGGATACGCGCTGGCCAGGCAGTCTTTTCCCGGCAAGGCCTTCTTGGATACCCTGCTCGATCTCCCCATCGTGATGCCCCCGCTGGTGTCCGGCGTCGCCCTGTTGCTTCTCTTCGGCCCTGTGCTGGGCGATGGCTTGTCCCGGATGGGGCTGGATATCGTTTTTTCCGCCCGGGGTGTCGCGGTAGCCCAGTGGTTCATCGCGACACCCTTCGCCATCAAGACCTTCAGCCATGCCTTTTCCGCCATCGACCCCCGCTATGAGAAGGTCGCCCGCACCCTCGGCCACACGTCATGGCAGACCTTTTGGCGGGTCACTCTCCCGATGGCGCGAAAAGGCATCCTCGGCGGCATCGCTATGACCTGGGCGAGGAGCCTGGGCGAGTTCGGCGCCACAGCCATGCTGGCCGGTGTGACCAGGATGAAGACAGAGACCCTTTCCGCCGCCGTCTATTTGAGCATGTCCATCGGCGATCTTCCCTTTGCCCTCACCACCGCGGTGGTGCTCTGGATCGTCGCCCTCACCGTGCTGGTGGTGTTTCGGACTGTGACAGGAACGGTGATCCGCACGTAACAGATGGGGAATTTGCGTAAGAAAAATCGTTTTGAAAAGGGGGAGCTAACGTTGAACCATACAGAGACGGAGTCGGCCCTATTGGAGGCGAAAAACCTGTCCCTGTCAGCGGGAGATTTTTGTCTGAGCGATATCTCATTTCAGTTGAAACCACAGGGTTATCTCGTTATTGTGGGGCCCACAGGTTGTGGCAAGACGATGCTTTTAGAAACCATCGCCGGTATCCGCAACATCGACAGCGGGTCGCTTTACTTTAATGGAATCGATATTTCCGCCACCCCACCGGAGGAGCGGCGGTTCGGCCTCGCTTACCAGGACAGCCTGCTCTACCCCTTTTTATCGGTTCGCGAGAACATACTCTTCGGTGTTCGCAAGGGAGAACAGTTAGAGGGCGAGAGCGCGAAAAAAAGGATGGAAGAACTGGCCGAATCGATGGGAATCAGTCACCTGTTGGAACGCTTTCCCCAGCACCTCAGCGGCGGAGAACGGCAGCGGGTTTCCCTGGCGCGGGCTTTGATGAGTGACCCGGCCCTGTTGTTGCTCGATGAACCCTTGTCAGCGCTGGATCCCCGGACGCGCGACATGATGCAGGAATTGCTTCGCCGCGTTCACCAGGAAAAAGGGATCCCGGTGATCCATGTGACCCACGATTTTGAGGAAGCGATCCGCATGGGCGATCAGATGTTGCTGATGCGGGAGGGGAAAATCGAGCAGGCGGGAGCGCCGATGGACCTCTATGCCAAACCACAGTCTGCCTATGCGGCCCGGTTTTTGGGTGTGGACAACATGATTCCGGCGATACCCGACAGGCAGGACGGGCCGATTGTCTTTTGCCGGTGTCAGGACGGGGAGTTTGCAGCTGAATGGCATGAGAATCGTTTTCTCGGCGGGGAAAAGGCGGAGAACGGCGAACATGGGCACAGGCAAGGGGGCTGGTTATGCGTCCGTGCGGAACAACTGCAGATGGCGTCCCCTTTTTCGAATGAGAGCCCTGAAGCATTCAGCAGACCCATGAATCGCTGGTTATCGGTTGTTGAACAGGTGGAGATGGAGGGCGCCCATGTCGTTGTCTACTGCCGGAGCAAGGATGCCTGGCGGGTCCGCCTGTCCTCGCGAGAGTGGCAGCAACGACCCGTATCGCCAGGAGAACTGGTCGCATTGACCGTTGCGGTGGACCACACGTGGTATGTCTGTTGAGGATAGATGCGACTGCCCTGATAGAAAAGCAAGAATGCACAAATAATTTGTCGAAAACGAAAAAGGAAAAAAAGCGGTCTTTGTCTAAGTTCTAAAAAGCACTACCCCAAGGCGATTCAATGTTTTGATTGCTGTTCCGCTATCATTGCAAGAATGAAGGGGAAAAGGATATGGCGCTACACCAGACCGGCGAAAGCGAAATCGCCTATGGCCTAAAAGACCTAATCGATCTTGATTTCCTGCAGCGATTCCAGGACAGTTTTTCCAAGGCCATGGGCATGGCCAGTCTCACCGTCGATGACAAGGGGCCGGTGACAGCGCCCAGCAACTTTACCACCTTCTGTATGGACCTGACGCGCAATACGCCGGAAGGGGCGCGCCGCTGCAACGAATGCGACCTTAAGGGGGGCAAGGAGGCGGCTCGCACAGGCCGGCCGGCCATCTATTACTGCCATGGGGGACTGATGGACTTTGCCGCACCCATCGTCGTGGAAGGGCGGCAGATAGGGTCTATGCTGGGCGGTCAGGTGTTGCCGCAGCCGCCCGATGAGGCGAAGTTTCGACGGCTGGCGGCTGAACTGGGCATAGACCCGGAGATCTATGTCGCCGCTGTCAGAAAGATTCGCGTTGTGCCCGAAGAGAGCATCCGCGCCGCTGCGGAGTTGCTCTATATCGTGGCCAATGCCTTGTCTGCCATCGGGTACCAGAAGCTTCAGGTGATGAAACGGGTCGAGGAATTTGAGGAGATGGCGGTCACCATCCGGGACGACGCCGATCTCTTGTATCAGAAGGTGGAAGAAGTCGATTCCCAGGTGGGGAATCTGACCATGACGACGGACAAGCTAAAAACGGCCACGGAGACCTCGCTGAAGAAGGTCAAAGAAACCGATGAAATCCTGCGCTTTATTCGCAGCGTCGCCGACAAGACCAAGCTGCTCGGACTAAACGCCTCCATTGAGGCGGCGCGGGCCGGTGAAGCGGGTCGAGGTTTTAACGTCGTTGCCAAGGAGGTCGGGAGCCTGGCGAGTGTATCCATCGAATCGGCTGGCAAGATCGACAAGACCCTTCGCAGCATCCAGGTGGGGATGAGCGACATCGAGGAAGGGGTGCGGCAGACCGGCGGCGTTGTCGATGCTCACCAGGCTAAGATGAAGGAGATTCGCCAAAAGATCGACCAGTTCAAGGAACTGGCCAAAGAGTTGCAGGAGCTAACCCTGGAACTGCGGGAGAAGGTAAAAATGTAAACGCCCGGTCAATGAGGGAGCGCGAACAGACAGCAACAATAATCGCATATATAAACGAATGAAGGAAAAGCGGGTTGTCCCTTATGAGGAGACACCCGCTTTTCCTTGATCAAGAGAGCCCTTTGATAGGAATAACTTACACCTTTTTCGGAACAAAGGTTTCGCAGGCCGTATCGTCGGAGATGCTGGTCATGTGATCGGCCACACGGGAGCGGACCTTGATCGTCGACGCCTGGCAGATTTCACTGCTATTGTAGTGGCATTCCTCAACGTTACATCTGATGTGCGACAAAACGCTCACCTCCTCCGACGGTAGCATACCCCTGCCGGCGCCCTTTATTCGAGCGATTTGCCTATAGCCGCAATGCGCATCGCCATTTCCAATATGGCCTCGGCCGCTCACAATGGCCGATTGCCCGTCTGTCTATAGGCGCTTTGCCTCCTTGCCCCAGGGCGTCCCTTTTTTGCGGTCATTGATCAACCAGCCGGCGATCAAGACAATAGCGGTGATGGCAGCGGCGACAAAGGTATCGTTCAGCAAAAAAGACGACGCGCCCAGTTCCTGCAGACTTGAAAGCAGGACCGGATCGTGGATCAGCATCTTGCCGGCTGTCCAACCCAAGATGCCTGCGCCTGCATAGAGGATGATGGCATAACGGTCGATCAGGGCGAGGAAGAGGCGGCTGCCATACACGACGAGGGGGATGCTGACGAGCAGGCCGAACCAGAGCAAGCCCGGTTTGCCATGGGACACGCCGGCTACGGCAACGACGTTGTCGAGCGACATGACGGCGTCGGCTACAACGATCGTCTTGACGGCCTGCCACAAGCGGTTGGGGGCGTCCACAGCGTTGTGATCGTTCTCCTGCACGAGCAGCTTGACGGCGATCCAGACCAGAAGCAAGGCGCCGGCGGCTTGCAAGAGCGGGACTTTTAATAGGTAGATGATAGCCGCGCCCAGGATCATGCGTAGCCCGATGGCGCCGGCCGTTCCCCAGACGATACCCTTGGTCCGCAGTTCTTTGGGCAGGTTCCGGCAGGCCATGGCGATCAGGATGGCGTTGTCGCCACTCAGGATCAGATCGATAAGGATGATGCTCCCGACAGACAGCCAGAAGGCTGGGTCGGAAAAATCACTTAGATGAATTCCGCTGATGCTCCCTAGGAACTCCAACTTGCGCACTCCCTTTATCTATATCTGTCTTATGTAAAAAGACCTTTGATCCAAAGTAACCACTTTGAATCAAAGGTCTTGCTGGTCTTAGAACCCTGTGGGCCAGGCTGGTGAGCCGGTTGTTGACCCGTCAGCAGTGAGCTACTCCCCTTTGATAACCTATTCGTCTTTGGCGAGGGTACAACCATAGTTTGAGTATAATGGATAATTTGTCCGGCTGCAAGAGACATCCCTATTGTCACGCGAATGCCCGCATATTTGGCTTTGTTAAAACGTATTCGGATATAGGCCTAAAAATGGCAAAAGACTGTCTTCCAGGGAGGGTTTGTGATGGCAATGACGCCTTGCGGTCGAGGGCATTATTATGACCCGGCGAAACACAGTTCCTGCCCCCATTGTGGTGTGCGCAGCCTCGATATCAACTTTACCCAGCCGAAGCAAGCGGAGGGGTATGTTCCCGAGCGGACGATGCCTTTGCAACCGGGATCGGCTGCCGCGCCCGGCCAGGCGGGGAATCCCCAGCGGGGAACTGAGGGAGAACGAACCGTTGGGATTTACCGCAAAAAAATGGGATTCGACCCCGTGGTGGGCTGGCTCGTCTGCATCGAAGGCAACGACCGGGGACGGGACTACCGCATTCACAGTGAAAAAAACTTCATCGGCCGTTCGGAGCGAATGGATATCCACATTTCCGGAGACGACACCATCTCGCGGGAAAATCATGCCGCCGTCAGCTTCAACCCGAAAAAAGGGACCTTCCGCTTCCATGCCGGCGACGGCAAGGGGCTTGTTTATGTCAATGGGGAACAGGTCGACACATCGGTGGAATTGTCTGCTTATGACATTATCGAAATGGGTCAGACGCGGCTCGTCTTTATGCCCTTTTGCGGGGAGCGGTTTCAATGGGAGTCGTAAAGGGCGGCCATTTATCTCTACGCATGCTGGCATCACTGCTGGTTGCCGGCCTTCTGTGCGGCGGCCTCTTCTGCCCCGCCGGCTCCGCTGCAGCGGGTGAAGCGAGCGCCTTGCGGATCAGCCAGACATCGGTACACTATCCGGAAATCAAGGCATATCTTCATGTTTTAGATGGAGAGGGACAACCGGCCGACGCCGTTCAGGCGGGCCAACTGAACGCCACCATCGGGACCGCCCGGACGCCGGTGACGGGGCTGCAGCCCTTCGCAGAGTCCGGTGAAGGTGTGGCGTACATAATGCTCGTCGATATCTCCAAGTCGATCCGGCTTGCCCAGTTTAAAGCGATGCAGGAGGCCATGCTCAACTGGGTGGAGTCCCTGGCGGACCGTGACCGGATGGCTATCGTCACCTTTGGCGCCGATGTCAAAGTGCCCCAGGACTACACCTCCGACAAGGCCGTGCTGAAAGAGGCGGTGACAGCCCTCGCCCCTGTAGACGATCACACGCAACTCCACCTGGGATTGGTGCGGGCGACAGAGATGGGACGGCGGACCGATCCCGGCCTGCCTGACCGGCGTGTCATCATCACCCTATCTGACGGCGAGGAGAGTTTCGCCGGCGGGGTGACCAAAGAGGAAGTTCTCGAAAGAATCCGTTCCGATCGGCTGCCCATTTACGCCCTGGGCTTTTTCGCGCCGCCACTCACGGAGACGAAACAGCAGCACCTCAATAAACTCGGAGAATTCGCCCGTTCCTCAGGGGGCGCTCTGTTCCAGACGGGAACAGTGTCACTGCCGGAGAGTTACGAACAGGTCAGACAGCAGGTTCGGAACGTGCTGGTGGCTCGCCTGGACGGGCAGCAGTGTCCCGCTGACGGACGACTCTACCGGCTCCAGATGAACCTCGCAGCGGGAACAAGACAGTTGACCGACGGGGCAGAATTGCGCCTTTATCCTGCGGTGTTGCCCTCAGATGAGGGAGAGAAAAAACCAGTTCCCATTTCTCCCGGCGGGGACGATGGGAGTAAGAACCATTCGATGTCTCCCGCCATCATGGCTGGCGGTTTGCTCTTACTCATCGCGGCGACTGCCGGGTTGTTGATGATGAGGAAAAAAAGCGGCATCGAGGCTGCAGGTTCTGGCGCGGGATTAGACACCCGATCCGTTGCCGGAACGGTCGCCGCACCAGACCATACGGAGGCGCGCGAGGCCTTTGCGGAGCCGCGCAATGTCGCGACTGAGGGGCTTTTGGAACCTGAGGCCTATCAGATCGCAACCCCGGCAGCGCCGAAAGGGATAACCCTTCGCTTCACCCTCATGGATCGCATGGACCCTACACCCCACTATGAGCGAAATTTGGTCGACCGCATCGTCATTGGGAAAAGGACGGAGTGGTGTGATCTGGTGATCGATGGAGACGAAGGGATCGACAAACGTCATTGCGAGCTCCTCCTTGAAGACGACATCGTCATCATCAACGATCTCGGAACAGGCGGGCGCACATGGGTTAACGGGGTGCCGATCTCAGAAAGACACCGCCTGTACAGCGGCGATCTGATTCTTCTGGGAAGGACGGAACTGCGTATCGGCTTTTCCTGAGGTTGGCGGCATAAAAAGTGGATGGGACGATGAGCAGGCGCGGGGGGGATTATATGAGGCTTATTCCCGGAAGCGATCAACACATCGGGGAGCGGGAAGAGCAACAGGATGCCTTTGGCTTTTCCAACCTGGAGGACCGTGAACTAGCGAAGCGGGTTGGCGTCATGGTCGTCGTGGCCGACGGAATGGGGGGGCTGGTCATGGGCGGCGAGGCCAGCCAAGCCGCGGCAGAGACCATGCTACGTGAATATGCGGGCAAGGATCAGCGCGAAACTGTCGGCGATGCCCTTCGCCGTGCCCTGGAGAAGGCCAATGGCGCCGTGTGGGAGACGGCCCGGAGGGCGGGTCAGGAAGGCCGTGCCGGCAGCACCCTGGTCGCTGCTGTCGTCTTCCAAGACCACTTGCACTGGATTTCTGTTGGCGACAGTCGGCTTTACCTGTACCGGAAGGGGCAGGTGGCTCGCCTCACCGATGATCATGTCTATGGTAGGACCCTGGAAAGGGAGGTGCGCGAGGGGAAACTCTCCGCCCAGGAGGCCCGCGATCACCCGGAACGCCATCACTTGACGAGCTACCTGGGCCTCCCAAGGCTAGAGGAAGTCGATGCCAACGCGCGGCCCTTTCCGTTGCAGCCGGGAGACCGCATCATCCTCTGCAGCGACGGTCTTTACGGCAGCCTGACGGAAAAGGAGATGGCCGAAGAACTGGATGGCGAGCCTGGCCAGGCGTCAGAGTCGCTGATCCGCAAAGCCCTGGTGAAAGAACGTCCTCACCAGGATAATCTGACGGTGGCGATTTTGGCCTGTGAACCTGAACGACTAACAGCCCAAGCTAGGCCGTTGCCGGAAAAAGGCGGGCAAGCTCGACTGAACACGACACAGCGGAACTTCGAAAAAAAGGGATGGCCCGGGTGGATGGTCACCCTCATCGTATCTATTGTCGTCTTCTGCTTCACCGCCGGTGCGCTGGCCGGTCTGTACTGGCCCAAGTTTTTTGGCAACGCCGCGGTGGAAAAGGCTGTAGAGCAGCAATCAGGCGAGAACGGAAAGGAAAGCACCGAAGAGGCAAAGGTGAAGGAACAGCAATGGCAAGACCCATCTTCAAACCGATTGTCCGATACCCCTGCTCGCCCGGAAATAGATCCAAAAGCGCAACCACCTGCCAGTCAAAGTCCCGAAAGCCGGCAACCAGGTCCGGATCCTGGCGCAGAAAAATTGGAGCGACTCAAACCTGATTTGAGTAAAAACGGAAATAACCTCTATGACAAGGATTTAAAAACAAAACCTCCTCTTCCTTCAACAGGCGACACATCTGGCAACAAAACAATAGAAAGAAGGTGAGGTCCCATGCTGTGTTGTTCTCATGTTACCGCGCGTCCCCGGCTAGTTGCCGTGTTGATGACCGCCCTGCTCACCCTGTTGGCGCTAGCGATCAAGGTACCCCTTTCAGAAGCGGCAGATGTCGAACAGATGAAAGCAAGCACTGTCTTTGTCCTCTGCACAAAGGCCAATGGTCAGCAGGGTAACGGCTCAGGTTTCGTCGTCGGCGGGGGAAAATTCGTGGTCACCAATGCCCACGTGGTCAACGGCTTTACCAGTCAGGGCGATTCCATCGATATCGTCTTGGAGAAAGATCGGACGGTGCGCGCCCATGTGCTGGTGGCCAATGTGGCCCACAAAGACCTGGCTGTGCTGGAGCTAACGAAGGAGATCAACCGGCCATCCGTCACCTTTGCTCCCGGTGATACCGTCAAATCGGGCGATAAAGTGCTGGCTATGGGCTTTCCTGCGGCAGCGACAAGCGGCATCGGCAATATTGAGAGCCTGCTAGAAGTCCGCCTCAGCGACGGGATCATCAGCGGCAAGGATGTCGACACGGAGGGCATCAAGCGGTTCTCCATCACAGCGCCCCTGAATCCCGGCAACTCCGGCGGCCCCTTGTTCAATGAGCGGGGACATGTGATCGGTGTCAATGTGCAAAAGTCGTTGACGAACGCCGTTGTTGTCAGCCCGGACGGTTCTACAGTGGGCACGCAACGGGTGCCCCTTGGCGAAGGGATCGCCTGGGCGATTCAAGCGGATGAGTTAATGGTGCTGCTGGATCGCTTGAACATTCCGTACCCAAAAGCCAAATCTCCAAGTGAACCAGAAGTAGTTCCTGTGCAGCCGGGACCTGATAAATCTCAAGAGCCAACGAACTCAAAGTACGCCATCTTCGCCGGTATTATCGCCCTCATCATCCTCATCGCCGTCGCCCTTTACATGCACCAGAAAAAATCGTCAATGCAGCGCCCCTCCGTTCCACCGGTTCCCCCCGTCCCTCCCGGGTCGTCGCCGTACGGCGTCCCTCCTGCCGGGCATCCGGCGCCGGTGATGCCGACAGCGCCGAGAGGGAGACCGATCCTGCGTGGAATCACCGGCGAGTACGCCGGCAGCGTGCTGGAACTGCGCGAGGGGACGCTGACCATGGGGCGCGACCCGAAGACATGCCAGTTGGTCTTTTCCCCGGAGTCGAAAGACGTGGGACGGATGCATTGCACCGTCCGTTATGAGAACGCCAACCAGAACTTCCTGCTTGAAGACGCCAACTCTGTCAACGGCACCTTTCTGATCTCCGGTGAACGCCTGGTTCCCAGAGAGCCGCGCCGCCTTCGCTCGGGCGATCGTTTTTACCTGAGCACGCAGAAAAACCTCTTTGAAGTCCGTTTGGAGTAAAGACCGATGAACCTGATTACGGCGTTCCTTTCTGAAAAGGGCGGTCGAAAGGTCAATCAGGACGCCTGCGGCTACCGGGACCTGCCGAAAGGCGGCTGCTGGTTGATCGCCGACGGCTTGGGCGGCCACCGGGGAGGAGAGATCGCGGCGTCCATCGCTGTGGAGACCATTCTTGGCGCCGTCCCCCGGCAACGGGAGTTTGCGCCGTCTGTCCTCGAAGCCATGGCGGCCCTGGCGCAACGAGAGATTTGGGCGCGCCAGCAGGCCGACCGGGAAATGGCATCCATGCGGACGACGGTCGTCATCCTTTGGATCCAGGGAGAACAAGCGCTTTGGGCACATATCGGTGATTCGCGCTTATACTGCTTTCGTCGGGGAGCGCTCATCTCTCAGACGATCGACCACAGCGTTCCCCAGGCGATGGTCGCCGCCGGGGAGATCAGCAGCGATGAGATTCGGGGGCATGAAGATCGCAACCGCTTGCTGCGCGTGCTCGGTCAAAAAGAAGAGGTCCGCCTTGCTCTCGGAGGACTGGACGGCCCATTGCTCGCCGGTGACGTCTTTTTGCTCTGTACCGATGGGCTGTGGGAACATGTGACCGAATTGGAGATGGAGATCCTTTTATCCAAATCGGCTGACCCTCGGGAATGGCTCGATCGCTTGCACATGCGGGTGGTCGAACAGGGTAGGGATGATCGGGACAATTGCTCGGCTTTGGCTGTCTTTGTCGAGAGGGAGGCGTGAAATGGAAGCAGCCGATTCGCTCTGCCTGGGTTGTTTCGCCAATAACGGGGGCCGATCACCTTGTCCCCACTGCGGCTGGGCGCAAGGGACACCGGCCGGCTCCCCCCTGCACCTGTCTCCGGGAACGATGCTCAATGATCGCTACCTGCTGGGGAAAGTCCTGGGACATGGCGGCTTCGGCGTCACCTACCTGGCGTGGGATCTGATGCTGAAGGTAAAACTGGCCATCAAGGAGTACTTGCCCAGGGAACTGGCCACACGCGCGCCGGGACATACCGCCGTCACGATCTTTTCCAGCGAACGCGGTTTTTCTTTCGAAAAGGGCCTCGAAAGTTTTCTTGATGAGGCCCGCCGGTTGGCCCGTTTCCGGGAACATCCCAATATCGTCGGCATCCAGGACTTTTTTCGAGCCAACAACACGGCCTATCTGGTGATGAATTACATCGAGGGGATCACATTCCGCGAGTATTTGGAAAGGGCAGGCGGAAAGCTGCCCTTTTCCGCCGCCCTGGAGATTATGATGCCGGTCATGGACGCCTTGCGGGAGGTGCACGACAACGGGATCCTGCACCGTGACATCAGCCCAGACAACATCTACATCTCCACAACCGGCCAGGTAAAAATCCTCGATTTCGGCGCCGCCCGCAACGTCCTCGGGGAATGCAGCCAAAGCCTCTCGGTGGTTTTAAAGCCGGGCTATGCCCCGGAAGAACAATACCGGACCCGCGGCGAACAAGGACCGGTTCCATATTCAGCAAGGCGCCGGTGGTGCTCGTAGAAATGGTTTTTCTAACCAATAAAAAAGACGCCCAGTGGATTCAGAGCGCCGAAGGTCAGGAAAAAATGGCTGAATCGCTGGAACGGGGCGTTCTTCACTACATTCGTTCCCTAAAGGAACGGTAAGTCCGTGAAAATGGGAGGGAAGAGCCGTGGCGCCCAAGCGTTGTTTGGGTTGTTTTACCCGTGAGGTCGAATCAGGGGCTTGTCCGGCCTGCGGTTATCTGGTGGGCGCATCACCGGAGTCGCCCTTGTACCTGCAACCGGGGACCATGTTGAACGAGAGATATCAGATCGGACAAGTGCTCGGACACGGTGGCTTTGGCATCACCTACATCGGATACGACAACACGCTGAACACGCGCGTAGCGGTGAAGGAATACCTGCCGCGCGACCTCGCCACCCGCGCCACCGGCAGGTTTCAGGTAACCGCCTATACCGGTGAACTCACCGGCTTTTTCGAGTACGGATTGAACAAGTTTTTAGATGAGGCGCGCGCCTTGGCCCAGTTTTCCGATCATCCCTGCATCGTCTCCGTTCAGGACTTTTTTATGGCCAACGGCACCGCTTACCTTGTGATGCGCTATCTGGATGGCGTCACCTTCAAAGAGTACCTTGCCCAGCAGGGCGGCTCGATCCCCGTTGACACCGCCATCAAAATCATGAACCCGGTCATGGATGCCTTAAGGGAGGTTCATGGCGCCGATCTTCTCCATCGTGATATCAGTCCCGACAACATCTTCATCACCACGACCCGGCAGGTCAAGGTCCTCGACTTCGGCGCGGCCCGCAGCGCCCTTGGGGCGCACAGCCGCAGCCTTTCCGTCGTTTTAAAACCCGGCTACTCGCCGGAGGAACAGTACCGATCAAAAGGGAACCAGGGGCCCTGGACAGACGTGTATGCCGTTGCCGCCACCCTGTATCGCGCCATCACCGGTGTGCTTCCGCCGGAGGCGCTGGACCGGGCCAATCAGGATACATTGCTGCGACCGGCCCACTTCCAACCGGCCATCTCTCCCCAGATCGAGGCTGCCTTGTTGAAAGCGCTGGCGGTTCGGGTCACTGATCGGTTCCAGACAATGAAGGAGTTTCAGGACGCCTTGCATGGAATTCCACCGGTGAGCGTTCCAAATCCCAGCGATTGGAATCTTCCGTACCCGAACGTCCCCCCCGGAGGTCAAGCGATTCAGCCGTCGCCTACCCCATCTAAGTGGTTGTGGATCGCGGCTACGGCGGCGGCAATCCTAATCTTCAGCCTTGTCATCCTCCATGTCCATAGAGGAAACTCGTCAACGGTTGCTGCCGGAACGCAAATAGATATAAAGAATGTGGAAAGTTCCGGAGCTTCAGATGGGGGTAACACGGGAAAGCCTAACATTAACGGGGTTAACACGGGATCGAAAGGCGCTGACCAAGGGGCAAAACAAGCGGACCCACCGCCTCCGCCTCCTCCCCCAAAAAAATACGATGATTTTTTCAACACGATGGATTCCCTTATAAGAGAGATGGAACAAGCGCGAACTGACCTAAATAAGGCAGTCATAGGCAAAGAAGCCCAGGGCGGCAGTTGGGAAGAACTTGAGGGGGCGCTCCGGGACGGCATCGCGATCCGCCGTTCACTCCGTGAACAGGTGAAAAATCTGTCTGCGCCGGGTGAACTGGAATACCTGAAAGATAAGTTCCGCGATTATCTGGACAATGGGATTGAATACTGCAGGCGGATGGAGTCTTACGTCAGTTATGGAAAAAGGGGAGACGAGAGCCGGAGTACCGAAGTGCGCGAGGATGCCCGGAGCTTTAACCGTCAGGTGGCTGCCCTTTATAGCGATGCCACCGCAGAATACAAGTCGAAACGAGACACCCTGGCAGGCCGGTAATGGATAGAAAAGCACGGGCCAATTACCCGCGCGTCATCGCCCGCTATATGTGGAGAAACAGCCACACGGGCAGAACCGCAAATAAAGCCCATCAGAATGCGGCATGTCTTTGTCAACGGCTGCCTTGTCATCGACGAGGGCAAAGTGAAGCCTGTGAAAGCAGGCCAGTGGCTGTGACAGGACAACAAAAATAAAAAAGGGGATGGCAAATTTTCGATTGTCTTTACAAGAACAGGCTTGACAGTCATAGTGTTGAGGCGTATACTTCTAAATGAAAATGGTTCTCAACGAACCGCCCGACGAAAGGATGGATGCAACATGTTCGAATGGTTCTTCACTGATGACATCGCCCAACACAAGATGGAGCAGATGCTTAAGGTCAAATCGCTGGAAACGTCCCAGATCTCGGAACTGAAAAAGCCCTGGAAATTCGGGAGTTAACCAGCGAAACAGCGGAATAACCGTTGTATGAACATAAGAGGAGGCCGCCCATCGATATGATGGAGCAGCCTCCTCTTTCTATGTGACGTCTCTATGGTGCCTATCCGAGGGCGTTCCCGACAGTTTTTAGCACCCTTTCCCGTTGGAAAGGCTTGACGATGAAGTCCTTGGCGCCGGCGGTGATCGCTTCGACCACCATCGATTGCTGGCCCATGGCGCTGCACATGACGATTTTGGCATTCGGATCGAGGACCTTGATCGCCCTTACGGCGCTGATGCCGTCCATATCGGGCATGGTGATGTCCATGGTGGCCAGATCCGGAGCAGTCTCCTTCCAGAGTCGCACCGCTTCCCCTCCATTGGGGGCTTCCATCACATCATAGCCGGCATCTTCCAGCATCTTTCGCAAAGTCATCCGCATAAACGCGGCGTCATCGACGATGAGGATTCTCTTTTTCAACAGCGTGCCCTCCTTCATGATGTCTACAAAAAGGTAGTGGTAGGGAATGGCAGAACCTGCGAATCGTGAACGAGATGGCATAAGGGAAAGCGCTTTTTGTGCAAAAAAATGCGCAATATATTAATTAATTATAAAATAGGCTATGCTCATCGTCAATCGATCCATCGAAAAGCCTGTCGCCTCATCGTCGCTTCAACTGTTGCTTTATCGCGAGCCCTTTTCCAGCGCAGGTTCAATCCCTTCCTGCCGCTCCCGTTCCTGTTCTCTTTCTCCGCCGGTGGAACGTCCCCTGCCCGCGACGGCCCGTCGGGACACCCGGATGGCGGGGAGGAAGAGCGTGACAAGAAAACTAAGAAAGGTGGCGAGGGCTGCTGTCCAGAAGACGGCATGGATCGACACCGCCAGGGAGGACTTGATCACCGGTTCGATGAGGGAGCGGAAGGTTTCCGGCATCCGTGCCATCACATCGCCCTGAAGCAGCATCGCATAGAGCGACTGGGGGTTTGTCTCTAGGAGTGATCGGATCGGCTCGACGGCGGGGCGGGCGGCGGCGGGTGCGCCGTTAAGCAGGGGCAGCAATTCCTGCCGGAGCGACTGCCCCGAAACCTGGTTCATCACCGTGCCGAAGAGCGCCACCCCGAAGGTGCCGCCGATGGAGCGAAAAAATTGCCCCGAGGCGGTGACCGCGCCGAGGAGGTGGCGGGGAAAGATCTCCTGTAGGGCGATGGTCAGCACCGGCATGACCAGGCCCAGGCCGAAACCGATGATCACCAGATACAATGACGCCGTCCAGCGGGTGGCGCCGAGGCCCAGTGTAGTCACCAGCAGGAGGCCTGCCGTCAGCACAGACAGGCCGCCGAGTATCTGCGGTTTTACGCCAAGGCGCAGCAGCGCTCGACCCCCCAGCGTGCTGGCCACGACCATAGACAGCATCATCGGCGTCATCGCCGTCCCGGCGCCGGAGGCCGACACGCCGATAACACCCTGCATGAACAGGGGCATAAACATGATGGCGCCGAACATGCCCATGGTCATCAGAAAGCCGATTAGGTTGAGGAGCACATAGGAGCGGTTGCGGAAGAGGGAGAGCGGGAGGATCGGTTCCTCGGCGGTCTTTTCGGCTCGGAGAAAAAGGATAAGGAAGAGGGCGAAGCTGGCGAACAAGCCGGCGATCTGCCAGGAGAGCCAGGGGTAGTCCGTTCCGCCGAAAGTCAGCGCCAGCAACAGGCTGACCATGGCGATGGTGAAGGTGATGATGCCGGAATAATCGATACGGGCTTCCCCCCGGAACTTTTCGCCGCGCAGGCCAAGGGCGATGAAGAGCGCTGCCAACAGACCGAAGGGCAGGTTGATGTAGAAAACCCACTGCCAGGCCAGGTGATCGACAAACCAGCCGCCGACCTGGGGGCCGATGATCGACGAGAGGCCGAAGATGCCGCCGAAGACGCCCTGGAACTTGGCCCGTTCCTCACCGGTGAAGATGTCGCCGATGATGATCATGGCCATGGGCATCATCACCCCGCCACCAATCCCCTGGAGGGCGCGATAGAGGATGAGTTGCTCCATGGAACCGGCGAGGCCGCAGAGGGCAGACGCCGTCATAAAGACACCGAGGCCGAAGAGATAGACCGGTTTGCGCCCGAATTGATCGGCCAGCTTCCCGGCGATGGGCACGACGATGGTGGAACTGAGCATGTAGGCCGTGGCCAGCCAGGCCATCAACTGAAAACCGCCCAGTTGGGCGATGATGGTCGGCATGGCTGTCGATGTGACCGTCTGGTCGAGAGCGCCGAAGAACATGGCTAGGAAGAGGCCGAGCAGCAGGAGAGTCCGGTTTTTGTTCATTCTAGTGATCCCGCCCACCTTTCTCGTACGGAAAAAACGACGGATAAAAAACGCCGGCTGAAAAAAGTACCAGTGACGGATCCCGAGAGAGTTACTGAAGGGTTAAAGAATGGAACAGAAGCGAGCGTAGCTTTACTGTCCGTCAAATTACCTCCTGCTATGCGCCGCAGGTGGTTAAGTGATGGAAGGGAGAATATGGCTAACATCACGGCAAAATGACGAGAGGGGCGCGCGTAAACGGGCATCCACGGCAACCGGCGGCAAGGGTGAGCATAAACGAATGTCAGGGTAGGGAGGATTGAGCAGACGGTGATCCGGTAAGAGGGGTAATGAAAAGGTTAGGCTAGGGGAAAGGTAAAATCGGAGAAAACAGGAAGGCATGATAGAAAACACTAGGTGTGCCCTGCAAGGGGGCGAATCATGGCAAATCAGAAGTATGTCCGCTGGCTGAAGCACTTCTTTTATATCGACCGAACGAAGGAACAGAAAAGATTCTCCCTCAGTCCGCAGCGGCCGCCTTATCACCCGCCGGTGACGCTTCGCCGATCCTATATTACAAAAGGCACAAAAAAAAGACCCCTGCCGGCGGCCCATGCCGATGTGCAGCGGGCCTTTGAGGAGCGTTTTACGGCGCATTGCAACCCAGACTTTGTCTTTCGCACCTTCAACCTACCCTGGGGAACCGTTGCTCTTTCCTTCTATAAAAGCCTCGTTGACGCCTTATTAATCCAGGAGTTCATCGTCGGTCCGCTGTCCCAGTTTATGCCGCCCACCGGAGGCCTTCCGCCTGATCAACTGCGGGACCAGCTCACCTTCTGCCATGTGGTCAGCACCGTGTCGACCCTGGAAGAAGCCGCCACAGCCGTTGGCAAAGGAAATGTCTTTTTGCACGTCGACGGCGCCGATTGGGGATTGGTCATCTCCGTACGCAACCAGGCCGGACGGGGTGTCGATACGCCCCAGATGGAAGTTTCCCTCCAAGGACCCTTTGACGCTTATGTCGAGGACGTCGAGACCAACCTGTTCCTCGTCCGCTCCCGCATTTCCACCCCCGATCTGGTTGCCGAACCGTTCCCGGCAGGACGGCGGGCCCGCGGCCCCATCTACCTGCTCCACATCCGGGGACTGACCAATCCAAAACTGGTCCGCGAGATGAGGCGGCGGATCAAGTCTATCGACGTGGACATGATCCACGGCATCGGCCAACTGGAGCAGTACGTGCAGGACAATCCCTCGTCATTGTTTTCCCAGGCGTTGGTGACAGAGCGGCCCGACCGGACGGTGGCCCTTCTCTTGGAGGGATCCGTGGCCGTTTTGATGGATGGGAGTCCCCAGGCGCTCATCGCCCCGATCACCTTCTGGTCGCTCCTGCATTCACCGGAGGACATGTACTTTCGCTGGCCCATCGGCACCTTCGGTCGAGTCCTGCGTCTTGTCAGCCTGCTCATTACCATCTTCTTACCAGGATTTTACGTGGCTCTTTCCAATTTCCATCTGGAGATGTTGCCGACAGAGTTCATGCTTTCCCTGGCAGGCGCGCGGGAACAGGTGCCCTTTCCGGCTGTCGTGACGATCATCTTTCTCGAACTGGGCTTTGAGTTGATCCGAGAATCGGCGTTGCGGGTGCCGAAGACAATCGGACCGACCATCGGGATCGTGGGGGCCATCATCATCGGCCAGGCCGTCGTCGAGGCCAACGTCGTATCGCCAGTCATGATCATCGTCATGGCCATCACCGTGCTAGCCGGATTTTCCGTCCCCCTGTACTCGTTGTTCTATAGCGTGCGCATTATCCGGCTCCTTGTCTTAGTCGTTTCAAGCGTCTTCGGCTTCTATGGCGTGGTGCTGGGCGTACTTTTTTTGCAGTCTCACCTGATCCGCCTGACCTCTTTGGGCGCCCCCTATGTGGCGCCAGTAAGCCCCGCGCGATGGTCCGAGCAGGATGTGATCCGGCGCCTACCGCCGTTTTATCTGGAGCGCCGGACCACCATCGCTCGACCCATCGATCACCGGCGGCAGGCGCCTGTAAGCCGCCCATGGTGGCCCCATGTCCCCCTGGAACTGCGCTACTTGCAACGGCGATATGAGTCGAAAGAGCAAAAAGGGGCGGTGGAAAGGCAGGCGGAGACGTGAGAAGAGGACTGCGCGACGGTCATGTGGGTCTTTGGGAGACGACAGGCCTGTTGATCTTCGTGTTATTCATCAAAATGCACCTGGCCTATCCCCGTGAGCTTGCCGTTCAAGCGCAAAACGCTGCCTGGATGATACCCATCATCGCCGTCCCTGGCGCGTTGCTCGGCTTCTACGCGCTGGAACGGCTGTTAGCCAGCTTCCCCGGCGATTCCCTCATAAGCATCGCCAACTTGCTGGGAGGTCCGCTCCTCCGATGGCTTACGGGAGTTGTCTTCTGTGTCATCCTGCTGGTGCTGACAGGGTATGAGGTGCGGATATTTTCCGAGTTTATTATCACGACGCTGTTGCCAAATACGCCGGTCCACGCCATCGTGGTCAGCCTGCTCCTGTTGATGATGACGCTAGCGCTCGCGGGGTTCGAGCACATCACCCGGGTGGCGTGGTCTGCCTTTCCGGCGATCATGGCCCTCTTTATCGTCTCCATGATTGCCGTCGTCCCCCTGGGTCAATTTGTTCACCTCGCTCCCTGGTTTGGCCGGCAGCAGGCAGCACCCCTGTGGGAAATCGGTTTGTGGCGGACCTCCTTGTATGCCGAGATTGTGCTGTTGGGCTTGGTAGCGCCGCTTTTTCGCAAACACAGCGATCTGCGGCGCGCTGGTTTTACAGCGTTGCTCGTCACCGCCTTCCTGTTCACGGCTGTCGAGTTGATTTACATCATGGTCTTTCCACCGCCTATGGGCGAACGTCTCGGTTTCCCGCTTTACCAGTTGGTCCGCCTGATCCACTACGGGCCGCTCTTGCAGCGGCTGGAACCAGTCTTCGTCTTCATTTGGGCGGTAATGACCATCAACGGCTTGGCCGCATTATTCTATGGGAGCGCCATCGCCCTAGCTCAGGGTTCCCAAGCCCGGGACTTCCGTCCCCTTTTGTTTCCCCTCTTCGTGCTCCTGTTCTTCATCGTCTTTTATCCGGATCGGAGCATCACAGCGGTAATCGATTTTGCGTTCCTTCCGGACTATTTCATGATGGTCTTGTTCGGTATCCCATTGGCGCTTTGGATCTGGGCGAAGTGGGTCAAAAATGGGGAGGAGGCTAAGCCGTGATCCGCATCCACGTTCTCGCCGCGTTACTCCTCCTGTTGCTGACGGGAGCCGGTTGCTGGGACAACCGAGAACTGGAAACACTGGCCTTCGTGATCACCATGGGTGTGGACAAGGGCAGTGACGGAGATATTGAGGTGACCATGCGAATTGCGATCCCGGCGACCTTCGCGATCCGCCAGGGTGCGAGTGCAGAATCCCTGCCTGAAACATCGAAACTGATAACCGTGAAAGCGCGTTCCATCTCGGAGGCCATCAGTCTCGTCAACAACAATGTTGAACGCCGACTTGATTTCCGGCATCTGCGACTGATTACCTTTGGGGAGAAGCTGGCCCAGGAAACCCTTTTGCCCTACCTGGAGGTTCTTGCGCGACACCCCCAGTTCCGGCGCACCATCTATCTTTGGATGGCCAAAGACGGCACGGCGCGAGATGTTTTTTTGACAACGTTGCCGGTGCTGGAGCGCAGTGTCAGCCGGTATGTGGAGGGGATTGTCCGCAACGCCGACGAATTGGGCTATTCCCGTATGATGACCATGAACGAATTCCTGGTCGAATCGGAGCAGTACAATACCAATGCCGTGCTGCCGATGATCGATATTAACGAGCAGGTCGCAAAAGAGAAAAAAAACGGCATAGTCAAGCCCCGGCCTACGCCGGATTTCCGCCGCGATACGGAAGAGAAGGAAGAACCGGGCGGAAAAGAGTTGGAGGAACTGGCGCGCTCCGGCGGGAACTCTTCCGAGTTTTTCGGCCTCGCCGTGTTTAAAGAGGGGAAGCTCATCGACAAGTTTTCAGGCTTGGAAGCCCGTTTATACGGCTTAATCCGGGGCACCTACCGGCGAGGGATGTGGACCTTTGAGGATCCTGAAAAAGAAGGGGTCTTTTCCCTCGAAATTTCGCAACGCGATCCACCTATTGTAAGGGTGGAAGACCATAACAGCGACCAGCCCCGTGTCCACGTGTTGCTCAGGCTGGACGGCGACGTGCGCGATGTAACGTCGGAAAACGAGTTTATCACTGCCGATAAACTTCCCGAGATGGAGAAGAAAATCGCGCAGGAAATAGAAAAACAAGCGCGCGCGGTGATCGCGCGCGCCCAAGAGAAACATGTTGACCCCTTTCATTTAGCCAATGCCTTTCGCACCTCTTACCAGTATGTAGAAGATTACGAGGCGCTGCAGTGGCAGGCGAGGCATTTTCCGAAAGCGACGGTCCATGTCACTGTCGATCTGAAGATACGCCGTCCTGGCCTGCAGATTCAGCCGCCCAAGTTTGTGGAGAAGGAGTAGGGGACCCTGGCTTCGACATGAGCAGGGCGGCGCAGAAAGCGGTCACAGGGATGCACAGGATGAGCCCGATCGACCCGGCGGCGGAGCGGATGATCTCGCTGACCAGCAAGTCGGAATTGATGATCTTCAGCGCCGGCGTCTGGTAGGCCATCAGCAGGACGAGCAGGGACAATGCGCCGCCCACATAGGCCAGGATGAGGGTGCTCGACATCATGCCCATCGTGTCGCGGCCCACGTTCATGCCGGCCTGCCAGAGTTCTTTCCTTCCGACGGTCTTATGCAACAGCCGGATCTCCTGGGCCGCCGACGCGACGGTGAGGCTGGTGTCCATGACGGCGCCGAGGCTGCCGATGAGCACGCCGGCGAAGTAGACGCCCTGCAGGTCAAGGGGCGGGCGGTCCGGAATGGCGAGCATCATCGTGGCGTATTCGAATTCGATGCCGGTGATGCGCGCCTGCTGCCCCGTCAGGTAAGCGAGGAGCCCGGCGGCGATGACGCCGGCGATGATGCCGGCGATGGCGGCCAGGGATTTTCGATTCAAACCGCCGACGAGGAGGGTGCCGACGAGGCCGATGACGGCGCAGACGAGGGAACTGACCAGGAGGGGGCTCTGCCCCTTCAATATGGCCGGGAGCAGGACATACCAGATGAGCACGCCTGTCAAGGCTAACGTGACGAGGGCGGCGACGCCGCGGCGTCCGCCAAGGATGACGATAAGTCCCACGAAGATAGCAGCAACGGTAAAGATGGGACGGTGGCGGACCAGGTCCTGGATGGCCGCGCCCTGTAGACGGCCCTGGTCATCGAGAGTGGCATAGACAACCACCTCTTCTCCGGGGTGAAGATAAAGGCCGTTATAAGGGTTCTGCAGGTTGGCGATGTTGCTGATCACCTGCGTTTGCCCCTGAAAAGGCGGATCGAGCAGTTCCACCAGGAGGGTTTGGCGCAACATGGAAGATTTTGCGTCAGGCCCGCTGAGCGGATCATCTTCGGGGTATTCAGCCAATATGGAACTGACCTTTCCCTTCAGGTACACCTCCTGCGGCGGTTTCACCTCGTCACGCCGGGTGGCGGCGCCCGTAGTGGCTGCTGCTGGCGCAGCCTGGGCGCTTAGGAGAGGTTGTCCACCGAAGAGGCAGAAGAGGAGAAAGGCGGTCAGACATAGACGATAAAGATGCGAGCCACTGCGAGGCCAGCGAAGATTCAACAGTCACGCCCTCCTTAGAAATGATCCCAATAATATGTAGATCTCATTATAGCATCACCGGGCCGACGATGTTTTTAATTTAGAAAAATGAAAAAGGCAGGGAAATAAAGAGGGGCATGGCGACCATGCCATGCCTCTTTGCCCCATAATGTCGTCAACCCCTAAGCCTCCGTCTGAAGGCAAGGGTTACCCGTTGGTGAACTCCACCGTTCCGCCGGCGGCCTGCACCTGCTGGATCAGGCTTTGCATCGTAGAAGTGGCGCCGCTGCCCAGGAAGGGAAGACGGATGATCAGGCAGATGCCGCCAGGGGAGGTGACTTCGATCAGGTTCAGCAGGTTGATGACGGCTCCCGGCGGGATGAAGATGCGCAGGATCGTTCCCGGCAGTTGGGGACAAGTGGATGGAGGGGGTGTGGGCGTATGGGAGCCGCAGGACGATTGGGAACCGGCATGGGAGTATACAGTGGTGTAAGGAGTGCGAGACATTATTCATCCTCCTTTGATTTTTTGTTGTGGTTACGACAGTTTCATAACCCTAATACATGGTATCTAAAAAAATAATAAAATGATTCTCTATTTTTTACAAAAATTACAGTAGCAAAAACAACTGTAACAAACGGGAAGAATATTCAATATATTGCGTTGCCAAATACAAAAAGAACTCCCGGCCTCTGTTTTGCCGGGAGTTCTCTTGCGCGCAGTCGTTGAAACGGAAGAAGTGACGGGTTTACATGGTTGCCGATTTGGTCTCGATCTTGGCGACTGCTTTCCGGAGCTTTTCCAAATTGCGCCGTTTGCGCCAGTCGAGGAAATCGCGGATCAGGGTGTAGAAGACGGGGATGACGAGCAGGGTGAAGACGGTGGAACTGATCAGGCCGCCGATGAGGACGGTGGCCATGGCGGAGCGGACCTCGGTGCCTTCGGTGACAGCGGCGGCGACCGGCAGCATCCCGAAGACCATGGTGACGGTGGTCATCATGATCGGCCTGAGCCGCGTCTTGCCGGCTTCGATCAGCGCTTCCCGCAGTGTTTTGCCTCGTTCTAAAAGCGTGTTGGTGTAGTCGATAAGCAGGGTGCCGTTTTTAGCGACGAGGCCGTCCATCATGATGATGCCGATGCCGGAAAAGAGATTGATCGTCTTACCTGATATGGCCAGGGCCGCCAGCGCGCCGATCAGACCCAGGGGAAGCGAGGCCATTCGGATCAACGGTGTCAGCATGCTCTCATAGAGGATGGCCAGAACCATGTACACCAGGGTAATGGAGAGGAGGAAGGCCGAGATCAATTCGATGCCGATTTCCTGCATTTCCTGGGTCAAGCCGGCCTGCTTAATCGAGTAGCCGGCCGGGAGCTTCAACTGATCGAGCCGCTTGTTGAGCTCGGCGTTGTACTGGTTTTGGGGCACGTCTTTATACAGGTTGCCGGAAACGGTGATCGTCCGTTGCCGCTCGATGCGCTTGATCTCCGTGGGGCCGCTGCCCTTTTTCACATCGGCAACCTGGCTGAGAGGCACCTGGACGCCGGAGGCATTGGTTATGGTGATCCGCTTCAAATCCTCAATGGAGGCTGTCTGGAGTCCCTGGAGGCGGACGAGGATGTCGTACTCGTCATCACCGGCGCGGAACACGCTGGCCTTGTCGCCGCTCAATGAGGAGCGCAGCGTCCGGGAAATGTCGTCGACAGACAGGCCGTAGGAGGCGGCGCGCAGCCGGTCGATGGCGATCTGCACCTCCGGCTGGCCGAGACGGAAGTTGGTGTCCACTTCCTTCGCGCCAGGGATGCCGGCGGCAATGGTCTTCACCTGCTCGGCGATAGCCATCAACTGGTCATAGTCGGGGCCGGAAATCTCCAACTGGATCGGCGTCCCTGGGGGGCCACCGCCTGATTCGGACTCGATGACGCGAATCGTTCCTTTAGTGAAGGTTTTGGAGAACTCCCGGAGTTGGTCGGCTATGTCCCACATGGTCCGTTCGCGTTCCGCCCGTTTCACCAGTTGGATGCCAACCTCGGCCTTGTGGGAGGAGGAGGAAGAACCGCCGTGGCCGCTGCTGAAGCCGACGCTGCTCTGGTAGTACTTCACTTCCGGGATGGTGCTGATGAAAGCCTCGATCTCCCGGACGGCGTCATCTGTTTTGACCAGGGGCGTCCCGTTCGGCAGTTCCAAGGTGACGCTCAGTTCCGACTGGTCTGACTTGGGCATTAGTTCGAAGCCAACGAAGCCGAGGGGGATCAGGGTGAGGCTGGCGATAAAGGTGAGCAGGGCGACGGCGATGACGGTGAAGCGGCGGCGCAGGGACCAGTGGAGCGCCTTCATGTAGAAATCGGAGAAACCGTCACCGAGCCGGTCGAGCATGGACCAGAAGCGGGCGCCAAAGGGGCGGAACTTGCTCAGGAACATGCCGTAGAGGGAGGCCTGGCGTTTTTTGGCCTTCAATTCCTTTGTCTCCGGATCCTCTTCCATGTAGAAGCGCGCCGACAGCATCGGCGTCAGGGTGAAGGAGATGAAGAGGGAGAAGAGGGTGGCGATGACGACGGTGAGGCCGAACTGGCGGAAGAACTGTCCCACCATGCCGCCCATGAAGGCGATGGGCGCGAAGACGACCACGTCGGAGAGGGTGATGGCGATGGCGGCCATCCCGATTTCGGCGCGCCCCTCCAGTGCCGCATTGAAGGCCGATTTGCCCATGGCGCGGTGGCGGTGGATGTTTTCCAATACAACGATGGAGTCGTCGACGAGGATGCCGATGCAGAGGGCCATCCCCAGCAGAGACATCATGTTGAAGCTGAAGTCGGCAAAGTACATGCCCATCAGGGTGGCGATGAGCGATGTGGGGATGGCGATGATGACGGTGACCATGGAGCGCCACTCGCGGAGGAAGAAAAAGAGGGCGATAGCCGTTGTGATGATGCCTTCGATGATCGAAGAACGGGTGCCGTTAAGGGCGTTATGAACGTAATCGGAAAAGTCGCGGGCGACGATCAACTCCACGTCGGGCGGCAGGTCCTTGCGGATCGACGGCAGCGCCTTTTTCACCTCATCGCCCACATCGACGATGCTGGCGTCGTTCTGTTTGAAGACGACGGCGGCGATGGAGGGTTCGCCGTTGACCCGGCTGATGGTGCGCATCTCGTGGAGGCCGTCGCTGACCGTGGCGATGGCCTTGAGGGGGATTTTGGAGCCGTTCGGCAGGGGGATCTGGATGTTTTCTACATCCTTGATCGTTTTGAACTGGCCCATGACCCGCACGTTGTATTCCAGGTCCGGCTGGTCGAGGCGACCGCTCGGCTGGTTGAGGTTTTCGTTTTCCAGATGGCGGATGACGCTGTTGATGGACAGGCCGTAGCCCTGTAGGCGAGACTTGTCGATGTCCACCTGGATTTCCCGCCGCTGGCCGCCGACGAGGCTCACGTCGGTGACGCCGGGGAGCTTGAGCAGGCGTTCTTTGAGAAGATCCTCGGCCAGGTTATAAGTCTCCTGGGCCGGCCGGTGGCTCTTGAGGGCCAGAGTCATGACTGGGGCGGCGTTGAAGTCCATCTTGATGACGACGGGGTCGGAGGCGTCTTCCGGCAGCCTACCCTTGATGGCGTCCACCTTTTTCTGGACGTCATTGGCAGCCTGGTCGGCGTCGGCTGACAGTTCAAACTCAACAATGACGGCGCCGAATCCTTCTGACGCTTGGGAGGAGACCTTGTCCACCTTGCTGATGGCGGTTACAGCCGATTCGATCGGCTTTAAGATCTGGCTTTCCACTTCTTCAGCGCCGGCGCCGGGGTAGGATACGCTGACAGAGATGAAGGGGGCGTTGATGTTAGGGTACAGATCGACGCCGAGCATCCGGTAGCTGTAGAGGCCAAGCACGACGAACATGAGAACGATCATGCTCATGGCCACGGGACGCTTGACGGCGAATTGGGTCAAGTTCATCGGTTACACCTGCCCTTTTGCGGCGCTTGCTCCTGTGTTGTCGGAGGGGGCGGCGGTCGCCGGCGCAACAGCGGCGCCAGCGGGGTCACTTGCGCCGCCGGTTGCGGCTGTAGCGGGCTGGGCCTCTTTGATAGAGACCGGTGTTCCCTCAGCAAGGGACATCTGGCCGCCAGTGGCGACGACGTCTCCGTCTTTGATGCCGTCGATGATCTCGATGCGTTTTCCGTCAGAGAAACCGGTCTTGACCTTTCGCTCCACCGCCTTGTTGTCGGCGATGACGAAGAGGATAGGCGCACCGTTGCGGATGGTCACGGCCTCTGCCGGCACGGTCAAGGCGTTCGTTTTTTGCGCGGTGGGCAGTTGAAACTCAGCAAACATGCCAGGCTTTAATATGTAGTCCTTGTTGTCGACGGCGATCCAGACGGGGAAGGTTTTCGCCTTCTCATCAGCGGCGGGGCTGACCTTGGCGATGCGTCCCTTGAAGGGGGTTTCGCCGGCCGCGGCCACCTTGACGTTGACCTCCTGGCCGGGCCGGACGGCGTTGACATCGCTCTCCGTCAGGTCTGCTTTCACTTCGACCGTATCGATATGGACGACGGTGAAAGCCGGCGCCGTGTTGGATAGGTATTCGCCCACGTTCACGTTGCGGGCCGAGACGATGCCAGAGATGGGCGAGCGCAGGACGGCGTTTTCCAGATCCACCTCGGTTTGGCGGACCTGGGCCAGACTTTGATTCAGCAAGGCCTGTGCCGAGGCGACGGAAACCTCGTCGGAGGCGTACCGCTTTTCTGCCGTTTCCAGGGCGCTCTTGGCGGCATCGAAGTCCGATTTGGGCGCAGCGCCGGCGTCAAAGAGCGCTTTGACCCGGTCGTAATGGCGCCGGGCATCGTCGAGGGCGATCCGGTTAATTTCCAATTGCAGGCGGGCCCGTTCCAGGCTGGCCTTGTTGACATCGACGCCGGCGTTGGCCGCGTCGAGACGGGCCTGGATGTCGGCGTTGTCCAGTTCCAGCAGGATGTCGCCGGCGTTCACCCGCTGCCCTACTTCGGCGTTGATATGGGCGACCTTGCCCTGACCTTTCGGAACCAGTTTCAATTCTTCTTTCGCCGCCAGTGCGCCGCTGAAGGTCAGCACGTTCGACAGGTCGGCCCGCTCGGCTTTTACGACCGTGACCGCCTGGGTCGTCGCCTCCGGGGCTGCCGGTTCGGGCGTTTTTCCGCAGCCTGTCCCCGCCGCCAGCAGGGTGACGGCGAGCAGGCCGACGCTGATTCGTTTTTTCACCGTAAAAATCCTCCTCCGCCAAATGCAAATGATGCTTTCATTGACAGCCGGTCTCAATCGGCCTAATATTTATCTTAGGTGCTAAAATATTTAGCGACTAAGACGTTATCATCGTAAGGGAGAGGACAAGAACTGTCAAGGGAAGAAGCAGTGAAAGAGCAGCACTTAAATTCCATCAAAGACTTGCTGGAGGTCTTTTTCTACAATGTGAAATGCGCCGCCCAGGATATCGGTCCGGAATACAATCTGGCCGACGGGCAGATCTTTCTATTATATATTTTATGGAAGTCGGGGACATGCAAGGCTACCTTTCTTGCCGATCAGATCGGCATCACCTCCGGCGCCGTCACCGGTATGATGGACAAACTGGCCGGCATGGGCCTGATCACGCGGGAGCGGTCGGAAAAGGACCGGCGTGTCGTTATGGTCACCCTGACCGGTGAGGGATTGAAAACGATCCAAGCGGTCCAGGACGCCCGTTTTGAACGGCTGAAGGGCCAGTTGCGGGAACTCTCCGGCGCAGAACTGGCGCAGGCGGTGGCGGCCTTTGAGAAGATGAACGGTGTGCTGAAGCCTTGTGTGCGGGGAAGCGGCGCGGCAGTGGGTTGATGTGGTTGCAGATGATAGACGCTCCAGACGATGCGGATGTTACAGGTCTTATAGATATTACAGAGGGAAAAGGATTCGTTTTAAAGATGGCTGGGTGAGGGATACTACGGCCGGAACTTTTAAGGTGGTGACCGATATGGGTAAGGGAAGAAAGCTGGACAAGTTGCAAGATACAGCGGAGAAGACACCACAGGATCACAAAACGAACGAAAAGGGCAACCGTCCGTCCACCGGCATCGTACTGGCCGGTCTGGGCGTGCTGGTTGCCCTTTTCGGGAGTTTAACCGCCGGTGGTTTTATGGTTATTGCCGGGCTTGCCGTGCATGGGATTCAGCGTTACTTGGCGCAAAAGGCGGAAGAGGCGGGTGACGGATCGCAAAAGTCGATGAACAAGCGGAAGCAGTGATATTGACAGGATGATTTCTCCCCGAAAGGGAAGATCATCAAAAACTCAATCGGGCTGAGAAACGATGTTGATGTCGCTGTTACATTGGAGGTGACTGCGATGAAAAGCCATCACCTGGAATCCAACCATCTTTTAAGTGTAGTCTAACTTTCTAACCGGAATGTATATCTTTATTAAAATTTAGGACCATAGCTTCTTGTATAGCAGGAAAAAACAATTACTTGTCGAACTAAGTAAAAATTTGCAAGTGAAAACAAGGCTGGTGGTACTGATGTTCGACGTTAAAGAACAGAGTAAACGGTGTGTTTACGAACTGGTTGAAAAGATAAGTTTAACTGAAACGGGTGCGGAAGCGCGACATATTCTTGAAGTTGAGGGTCAAAACTATACCGTTGAAGATTTTTTGGCAGTAATGAGTGCTCTTAATTCGAATGGAAGCGAGAAGATTCAATGAATGACCTTTTCCAGAGTACTGATTTGTCGAGTGAATCGAATCAATTAATCCTTGTCATTGAAGATAAAGGTGCTGAAATTACTCCCCAATTAGTAAAGTCACTAACCGATGACATGATACAAGTCATCGCCAAGTATATTGAAATTGACCGTTCAAAAGTCAAGGTCAATTTGGCTACGGAACAGAGTTTAAAAAAGATTGTCATTTACATTCCAATTCTAAATATTCGTCGTGGAAAATGACTTTCTGACGGCTACCATCGAGATTCATACTAGACATCATAAATAAGCAAATTACGTCAAGAGAACAACGCCCGTAAATAAGTCGATGACAGTGTGTTGGGTATTGCCTTCAATGAGATAATTCTCTTATAATACAAGTAAACTACATCCTTTCGTTCCAGGTGCCCCTCCGGGGGAGAATAGGGAACCGGGTGTGATTCCCGGACGGTCCCGCCACTGTGACGAGGAGCCCTGCGCAGGATGCCACTGGGAAACCGGGAAGGCGCGTGGCGGCGATGAATCGAAGTCAGGAGACCTGCCTGTAACGGTGCGATTCATGAATGATGGCAAAGTTCATGGTTTCTTTGTTGTTGCCTCGGCAACGGTGAAGAGGCTATGGACTTTTTTCTTTTCCCACAGGAAATTGCAGGTCCCAGCAATGGAGGAGGTGAAATACCATGGGTTACGGGGGACGCGATGTGGAAGTGGTCTCTCTTTCCTCTGAACAGTGTTTGGTGGTGGCCTGCGACTCTTGCGGCGCCATCGGAGATAAGGAATTTGACGCCGTTCAGGTTTCTCCTTATATCGTAGGGATTTTCACCACGCGTGTCGCCTTGATGGAGGTCCTGGCAACAGGCGCTGAACCGGTTGCGCTGACAGTGACCGTCGCGAACGAACCCTTTCCCACCGGCGGCGAGGTGATTGCCGGTGTTCGCGATGAACTGGCCACTATCGGAAAGCGTGACCTGCCGATGGTCATCAGCACCGAAAAAAACATTCCCACAGGACAGACCGGCGTCGGGATCACCGTTGTCGGCGCAGTGGAGAAAGAGCGCCTGCGTGTGGGCCGTTCGCGACCCGGTGATTGTGTCTACAGTCTGGGGTGGCCCAAAGTGGGGGACGAGGTGGTGGTCGATGACGGCAAGGCGATCGCCCTGGCCGATCATGTGCGGGCGCTGCTGGCCCACCCCGGTGTCCATGAGGTGATCCCTGTCGGTTCAAAGGGGATCCGGGCGGAAGCGGAAAACCTTGCGGGGGCTGTTCATTGCCGGATCCGTGAGTGGCAGGCCAGCGCCGGCCTTGATCTGGAAAAATCGGCCGGTCCGTCCACCTGCCTCGTCTTTACCTCCGGGCCGGAACCGCCGGAGATCGCCGGCGCGCCCATTCACTATCTTGGCAGGTTGTCGGAAAGCGACGGCTGAAGCGATAAAAAAGCAAAGGAGGTCTGCCTCAATGAGCAACATGCCGATGCAATACAATGAAGCGCGCCCTTCTTGGAAGAGCGTCCGGGGGATCGCGCTGATGGGCGTCCTCATCGCCTTGAGCGCCGTAGGGGCGATGGTTAAAATTCCAAGTCCTGTCGGCACGATCGGCCTCGATTCGGCTCCTGGGTTCTTTGCCGCCCTGGCCCTCGGCGCCACAGGCGGGATGATCGTCATCACCCTGGGTCACCTGCTGACGGCTATGGTCGTCGGCTTTCCGCTCACCCTGCCTGTCCATTTCTTCATCGCTTTGCAGATGGCGATGTGGGCATACGCCTTCCGCTGGATGAATGAACGGTTTGGCTTGACGGCGGCCTTCGTCGCCGGTGTGTTCTTAAACGGCGTCGTCTCATCATTGACGATGCTCCTGTTAGGGGGCTGGGGAGCGGTCATGGCCGTGATGCCCTTTTTGGTAGCCGGTTCCGCCGTCAATGTGGGATTGGCGGCAGCCGCCTATCGAGGAATGAAGGGAATATCCTATAGGTAACCGCTCCTGTTCGAACTGTTTTTTGTATGTAACCGACATAGGCCCAACCTTTGATACCTGTAGCCGCAGTCAGAGCAGACTGCGGTTCTTTCTTTTGCTGCAGCCATTTGCTTGCTTCGCTCGATCGCGCGCTTGTGTTATGATGAAATGAACAATGCGCCCTGGAGAAAGTGAAAATACGCAATAGGAAGGTCGTGCAGTCGAACCATTGAATCCCTTTTATAAGTTGATCCTGACGCCGCTAATCTGGGCGACCAATTTTGTGATGGGGCGGCTGCTTGTCGTTGCCATCCCGGCCTTTGCCCTATCGAGCATCCGCTTCGCCATCGCCGCCCTGATCATGTTGCCGCTGGCCCTCCGCACACACCCCTTTCGGCGGATCTCCCGGCGTTCCTGGGGCTGGATCGGCCTGATGGCGGTGACGGGCGTGTGCCTGTTCAATACGGTGCTGTATCTGGGGCTCCGCTACACCACGTCTGTAAACGCCACATTGATCAATTCCCTGAGCCCGATGGTGACGGCCATGCTCGTCTTTCTCATCGATCGGGAGAAAATTCAGCGCAGCCAGGCTGCCGGCATCCTCCTGTCTGTGGCCGGCATCGCCGTGGTCGCGGCCCAGGGCTCATGGGAGCGGCTCACCCATTTGTCCTTCAATCCTGGCGACCTGCTGGTATTGCTGGCGACGGCGCTCTGGGCGCTCTACACCATCGCCGGACGCAAGGTAGCCCAGGAGGTGCCTGTCCTCGCGGCGACAGGTTACTCCTTTGCCATCGGCGCCCTGCTCTTGCTGCCCATGGGCCTGCTCGATTGGAACCTTTCCGCCGCTACCCGCCAGCCGGCGGCGCCATGGATGTGGGGCGCCGCCGTGTACCTGGGAATTTTCGCGTCGGTCATCGCCTTCTACTGGTGGAACCAGGCCGTGCAGGCCTACGGCGCCACCGTCTCATCCCTCTTTCAGAACCTGATCACCGTCTACGCCGCCGGGATCGCCTACTGGGGATTACAGGAGCCGCTCTTCGGCTATCACTGGCTCGGCGGAGCGCTGGTGTTTGGCGGGGCCTTGCTGGCGTCAGGCATTTTTCAAAGGAAAGAACCGGCACAAGAGGCGGTATCCTCGCAATCGTAAAAGCATTCGAATGACAGAGCCGAATTGTGGCTCAATTTTAATATAGATTTTTTAAAAAGCGGAAAAAGCAAGAGGGATTTTGCATAAAAAACCAGAACAAGTTTTGATAGGTGCAAATTAACAAGGGATTTATTGAATCGCCAAAGGAGAGTGCCTGATGAACAACTCCTGTTTGCGAAACAACCATTTCCGTGTGCCGATCATCCTTGTCCTGGTGTTTTCCCTGTTCTTCGGCATGTGGATTCCCCCGGCAGCCATGGCCCTCCCGCAGTCAACCGAAGCGCCATCGCCGGCGGCCAAGCCCGATGTCGTCGAAGCGCCGCCCTTTCAGGATGTCCCTGTCAATTCTCCCGATTTTCTTTTTATCAACTATTTGGTGTCGAGGAAGTTGATCAGCGGCTTTCCCGACGGCACCTATCGGCCTCTTGAAGGGTTGACGCGCGCACAAGCGGCGCAAGTCATTGCAGGCGTGGCCAAGCTCCCTCCCGTTGCAGAAGCGGCGCCCTTTTCCGACATCGAACCCGGCTATTGGGCCGGCTCAGCCATCGCTGCCGCCCGCCAGGCAGGGATGCTTAACGGCTTTCCTGACGGAACCTTCCGCCCGGATGAACCGCTCACACGCGCCCAGGCCGTCGTCCTGCTCTTCGGTCTGGACAAAACTCCCCTTCCGGATATCAAGAGCGTCGATTACGCCGATATCCCGGAAGGCCACTGGGCCCGCAAACAGGCGCTTGCTGCCGTTCGGGCCGGGGTGATCCGCCCCGCCGCAGAGGGATTCGCCCCCGACAAGGCCTTCAACCGGGGCGATCTGGCGCGGGCATTGGCCATGCTGCTCACCATCAGCCCCAAGCTTCGCAGCGCGCCTTTGCTTCCGACACTCACGGTAAAAGGCGGCGCGACCACGGTGACCCGAAAGGGAGAGGCGACGGAAGTGGTCAATTCAACGACGGTCCGAGAGGGTGACATGATCGATGTCCGGTCCGGCGCGGCTGAGCTCACCTTCGACGACGGCACCGGCATTCAGTTGAAGCCCGGTGCTCGCCTAACTTTATCGGAAGCGCGTGGACGATCTTACATAAAGAAAACAGGCCGGCCCGGTACGACAGTAGAGTCGTTGAAACTCGACATGCCGATCGGAAAGATCTTTTTCCTGTTAGCGAAATTCGGCGACACGGTGCGAGCGGAGAAACAGGCGGGAATCCCCGCCGGTGCGGCCCTGTATGCCGCCGCGCCGGGCCCTGTGGCGGATGGGGTGCCTTCGTTTGCCGGTTTGCCGGCGACTGCCCTGTTGGCCGCCGCGGACGGAACGGCGAAGGACGAGGAAGAATGGTGGCGGACCGCCTCGGAAGAAAAGGGCAGCCGCATGACCATCGACTTGCCCTGGGGCGTCGCCGCGGTGCAGGGGACATCGGGAAGCGCCTCCGCCAACGCAGACGGCACCGGCGCCGCCGCCTGTCTCGAAGGTTCCATCGGCGTTTCCGCCGGGGGGCAGACGGCCACATTGAGCGGCCTCCAGCAAACTTCGGTCCCTGCGCCCAACGCCCCGCCGACTCCTCCTGCTCCCGCCAGCCCGCAGACCAAGGCGGAATTTGCCCAACCGGCGGTGGCCGAGTTCATCGCCCAGCAGGCGCAGCAAGCGGTAGAGAATGCCGCGGCGCCGCAAGCAGCCCCGTCGCCGGCTGCCCCAGCCGATGCGCCGGCGCCCGCCCAAACGCCGACCACCCCGGCGACGCAGGCAGCCCCGGCCAATCAGGCCAACGCGGTGATCAGCGCCCTGAGCGCCGTCGGGGCCAGTGTCGGTTCAGCCTCGTCGACCACGAATGCCGCGAGATCGAGCACCGGCAGCGGTGGTGGAGGCGGTGGATCTACCACGCCCCCACCCAGCACGACCACTCCGATTACGGCAACCGTTACCGACTCAACGGTGACGATGCAAGAAATTACGAGCTCAGTGCAATATGTCAATGGAGCGGACAACTGCTGGACGATCGCCGTCGCCAATGGAACAGTTAAAGCAGACGTCAAATTGAGCGATCTATCCATCAAGAACTTGCCCCACAACCTGATACCTGTCGTTTCAAAAGCGGCTAATGCCAATGCCATTCAGATTAAAGTCACAGGTTCATGCACGCCCGTTCATGGAGCAATCCCCATCGGCGTCGTTGTCAAAGCCAGCGCCGTCACGGAGAGCGGGATGGGCGATTCAGCGCCCCTGAATATGGAACTCAAACCGGCGCCAACCCAGGTCAACGGCGATTTAACAGATCGCCAAGCGCTTTTGAACGTCGATAATCTCTCTTATATCGATAATCAGTGGGTATGCAAAGTTAATGTAGGAACAGTCAAGCAGAATATCTCTTGGAGTGACCTCAGTATCAATGTCAACAGCATGGCGTTCAGCGCCGTCAGTTATGACGTCTATAAGGGCGAAGCCAACACGATCGTCATCAGGGTTTTGACTCTACCCTACACGTCATTGTCTGAACCGGCTGAAGTAAATGTAACCGTCAAGAGCACTGCCGTTGAGGAAAATGGTTTATCTGATTCTGCGCCGGTGAAAGCATACATTTTACCCCCCGGCCAGATCGCTGTGATGCCTCTTCACAAAACCATATGGATGGACTACGGCAACCGTACTGTACATCCGCAGGAGCGTTGGGTTGTTGAGGTCATCGGCGCGACCCTCCGGACGGTATTGAGCACGTCAGATGTCCAAATCACAGATCTGCCGGCAGGATTGACGCCAACCGTTGTGAAAGGACCGGGCAACACCGTAGAAGTGAGCTTGACCGGAACGATGGCGACGGCGCTCACGCAACCCAGTGTAACCCAAGGGATCATCGTCAAAGGCTCCGCCATCGACGGAGCCGGTTTCGCAGACAGTGCTGAAAGGTATCTCCTGCTGACGCCAAACCCGTTCCAGGTGAGCGGTTACGCCTCCGACGATCTATTGGTGATGAATCCAGACAACCGCACAGCCGACTGCAGTGATGAGTGGCAGATCGGTATGACGATGGGGCAACTGCGCAGCGCGCTTTCACCGGCCGATCTTCAGATCGACGGATTGCCCGCTGGACTGACGCCCACATGGGTCGTCGAGCCAGATAACGTCATCGGATTTTCCGTCTCGGGAACCGCTGTGAACCCCATCACCAGCCCTGTGTCTGTGGACATCTCTCTTCGAAACAGCGCCGTTGAGGAACAGGAATACATCACATGCTCGGTTCCCATCCGTGTTTGGCTCGTTCCGATGATCGCCCTTTCATCAAACCCGAGCACCCCGCTGGTGATGGAAACGGTCTATGCTCCATACGCCGCGGCAAACAAATGGGTGTTGCCGGTGGCCACCGGCGTGGTCCATGACGGGTTCAGTATCAACGACCTGCATATCACCGGAAGCCCCTTGCCGGTTGGTTTGACACTGTCGGCTGAGAAGGGCGCCGGAAACACCATCGCGCTGGCTGTCTATGGAACAGCTGATCAGGCAGTCACCCAACCCCTGTTGATAATAGCTGCCATCCTTGGCACCGGTGTAGGCGTTGACGCCCAGGGGACCGGACCGCGCTATGGAGATTCAGCCCCAATCCCGCTTTTGATTTTGCCGGCGGGCTCACCCCGGTATATGATTGCGAGCCCGAACAGTGTAACAGCAGGATCCAGTACGCAAACGTTTACGCTGCAACTCTACAATGAGACCGTCTCCGGCACAGTGGCTCAGGGCGATATTACGCTCATGGGGGATTTGAACGGGTTGGCCGTTGGCAACGTTGCCAATACTACATCCAGTGTGACGGTGCAGGTCACCGGCACCCTCACCCGCGACACGGGCTATGGTATCATTACGATTTCAGGAAGCAAATTGAGCGGCGGATTCGCTCTTTCCGCTATGGTGGCTGTATCTCCGCAATATGTAACGCCGCAATAGCAACAGTCCTGTTGTAACAGCTAAACAGAAGCAGCCTCCGGGGAGAACGACTCCGGAGGCTGCTTTTTCCTGTTTGCTGTGAAGCGGCGACTTCCTATCACACAGGGGGTGTTGCCTTAGCCGGCAACGTGAAATAGAAGGTGCTGCCCTTGCCGGGCTGGCTCTCTACACCGATCTCGCCGCCATGACCGATGACGATCTGCCTGGCGATGGCCAGGCCAAGGCCGGCGCCTTCCGCCCGGCGCGAACGCTCAGCCCGGTAGAAGCGGTCAAACACATGAGGGAGGGCCGCTTCGTCGATACCGGGACCGTTGTCGACGACGCTGACTGTGAAGACTGCCGCCGGAGGCGCTACGCTTGGAGGTGCGTTCTCGCCCGGAAGCGCTTTCCCGTCCAGGTGTTCACAGCGAAAGCACAGGCGGATGGTTCCGCCTGGGGGAGTGTATTTCAGCGCATTGGAGATGAGGTTGTTCATCACCTGTTCGATGCGCATCGTGTCCACAGACAGAACGAACTCGTCCGTTTCAGGAGAAGGCAGAGCCAGAGTGGATTCAAAACGAAATCCCCGCTGCCGGATATCGGCGCCGTACTTGCGAATCAGATCGTTGGCCAACAGAAGTGGTCTGACGGGTTTGAAATCAAAGCTTGGCTGTCCGAACTCCAGCTTGGACAGGTCGAAGAGGTCCTCCACCAGTTGGTTGACCAGTAGGACCTTTTCGTAGATCATCGTCAGATTCGCCTGATCGGGCGCGACGATCCCGTCCAACATGGCCCGGAGATATCCTTGGATCGCCGTCATCGGGGTGCCCAGTTCGTGGGAGATATCGGAGACGAGTTGGCGGCGCGAATGCTCCAATCGGTGCAGGGTCGCATTGGCCTCATTAATCTCCGACTCCCGTTCCTTGAGCAGTCGCCCCTGAATGTCGCTGATCTTGAAAATCTTTGCTGATACTTTTAGCAGTTTTTCGTATTCTACAGCGAGGTCCTCAAAAGTTTGCCGCGCTTCGGGATCGTGGAAGCGGTGACTGTTCGCCTTCGCCGTTTCCAGAACGAGGCTTTCCCGTCCGAATAACGTATTACCATCCCCATCTTTCAGCAACAAGGGCAACTCCTTTCCGTGGCGCATCCAGCCCTGTGCGCATCTTAACGATTACACGTTGAACTTGTAGCCGAAGCCCCGGATGTTCTGAATGCGCTCGGGCGCTGAAGAATCGGTTTTTATCTTTTTGCGGATGTTGCTGACATGGGTCATGACTGTCCGGTAGTCGCCCACATCCTCGTACCCCCAGATCCTGGTGTACAGTTCCTGGGCTGTAAAGACCTGGCTGGGGTGCTGGGCGAGAAAAAACAGCAGTTGCAATTCCTTGGCTGCCAGAGAAACGGGTTGGCCGCCAACGGCGACGCGGTAATTGGCCAGGTCGATCTCCAAATCATCGAATACCAACGTGCGAGCCGGCGCCGGTTCTTCGGCAGGAGCGACCCGCCGGAAGATAGGCGCTCTGCGCAGCTTGGCCTCCACCCGCGCCATGAGAACGTTCGGGTCGAAAGGTTTCGTAATGTAGTCGTCGCCGCCAAGCTTCAGCGCCTGAATGATGTTGTCCGCTTCCTTCATGCAACTCATGAAGAGGATCGGAACATTGGAGCAGTTGCGGATCTCCTGGCAGATCTGGTATCCATCCATATCAGGCAGAAGGATATCCAAGAGGATCAGGTCAGGCTGTTCCGACTCAAAGAGACGCAGCGCCTCTGAGCCTCTTTCTGCCACGGCTGTGCGGTAACCGTTTTTTTCGAGATAGAGCACCAACAGTTGCTGGATTTTTGTGTCGTCTTCGACGATCAGGACCTTCTTCCCCTGCATCCTATCGCCTCCCCGATTCTCCATTTTCTTCTACAGTTCGACATCTTTCGCTCGCATCCTTTTCTTACGGCGAAGGCTTGCAGGAGATTCATTCGGCGTGGATACTTTAGATAGGCTTAAGGTTCTTCGCTTAAAATTTAAACAACAGCATGGCCGCTCATTTTATAATGAACTTGTAATGATCTGTTACACGCAAAAGATGATAATATAAGACCAAATCCGCGCCAAAGGAGGCAGCGATATGAATGGCAACCGCATGATTCAACTGCAGCAGGCGCTTTCCAGTGAAAACGTGTTGATCAGCTTTTCAGGGCGTTTTACCCAGGGGATCATCGAGGAACTGGGCGAAGCGGTGAAAAACTACCTGGAAAACGAAAACCGGCCCAAGAACGACATCTTCAATATCTTCGCCATTTTTATCGAACAGACCCAGAACATCAAAAACTACATCACCGTCAAAGAGGGCACCCCTGCCCACGACCGTGTGGCCAACTCGGGGATCGTGCTCATCGGCAAACGAAACAGCGGCAACTACGTCAGTTCGGGCAACCTGATCGAAAACGTGGACGCGCCGGCGCTCGCGCGGCGCATCGACCGGCTGACCGCTCTTGACAAGGCGGAACTGAAAAAACTGTACAAAGAAGAGATGAAAAAGGACGTGTCCCCCGGCAGCCTGGGCGCCGGTCTCGGTCTCATCGATATCGCTCGCAAGTCGAGCGCCCCCTTGGAATACTCGATCATCAACATCGACGAGCGGTTTTCTTTCTTCACACTGACCGCCATCATATAGGGAGTGGTTTTGCCATGGACAAGCTCTACATCGCCGGCGCCAAAGGAACACCGGAGGTCGACTTCGACCCCCTCCAACACACGTTAAAGCTGTCCGGGCAATCGTACCCGGAAAACGCCTTTAAGTTTTACGAGCCAATCCTGCGATGGGTGGACGCCTATCTCGATCAATTGACGACAGAAGTCAACGTGGTCATCGACTTCAGCTTCCCTTACATCAACACGAGCAGTTCCAAGTGCGTCATGATGCTGCTAGAAAAACTGGATGAGGCATTTCAAAAGGGCAAGCAATTGTCCCTGAACTGGTACTATGACGAGGATAACGAGAGCGAACTGGAATGCGCCGAGGAGTTTAAGGAAGATGTGACCATGCCCTTCCAACTCATCCCCCGGGAGCGGAAGGACGACTAAAGCGCATCAGCATGGCTGAATCGGCAAATTCAAAAAGATACAGGCGCGCGGCTTGCCGGAAAGGGGGGCGGAGACGATGGGGCTGGGGTTGGAAAAAAGACTCCTTGTAAAAGAGGGGCGGCGGAACGTCCTCTATGACCGGGGCGCCATGAAGGTCATTTTTCTGGCGACGGCCATGATCACCTTGGCCGTCTTACTGACCGGCGCCATCGGTTACACCATCACGAAAACCGGAGTCGTCGACAAGCTGAAATCAAAGGATCTCCACTACATCGCCCGGTCGATGGCCGCCCGTATCGACGGCAGGCTGGAGCGCGCCACAGAAACCTCACGCCTGCTTGCCGGCGATCCGACGGTTGCCCAGTGGGTGGCCGGTGAAGAACGAGATGAAGCGCTTGGTGAAAAAGCGCGTAAGAGACTGATCGATATCGCCAGCGATTATGGCTACGTAAACACCTTCATCGTCAGCGCCCGGTCGGGAAACTACTGGGGCGAGGAGGGAAAGATCCTCGAGACCATGGATCTCCAGGACCCTTATGACCGGTGGTTTTTCGACTTCCTGGCTTCAAAGGCGCCGATTCAAGTCCATCTCGATTACAACAAGGCCCGGCAGAACACGTACATATTCGTCAACGCCCGTATCGGCAGCGCAGAAGAGGGCTATGGTGTGGCCGGTGTCGGCCTCAGCCTGGAGGATCTGGCGAAGGAATTCCAGCAGTACCGTTTCAGCGCCGGCAGCCGCCTGTGGCTGGTCGACGAGAAAGGCGCCATCCACCTGTCTGACAACCTGGAGGCCAACGGGAAAAGCCTATCCGATTATTTGCCCGAAACGGTCAAGGATGAGATCCTGCGAGGAGAGCCCGACAAGGCGGGAACGACCGTCATGGAATACCTCGATGGCGCGGGAAATCAGATGGATCTCATCAGCCAGCCGATCCGCGCCACCGGCTGGAAACTGGTCTTTCAGGTTCCCCGAGCCGAGAGCCTGGCGGTGCTGAACTCCATACTGGTCAACATGACCTTGACGGGCCTGTTTTCGGTGGCGCTGATCTGCATCGTCTTCTATGTCGTATCCAGGCGCATCGCCGATCCCTACCGGCGCGCACTGGAACTCAACGAGGAACTGGAACGGATCGTGGCGGAGCGGACCCGGGAACTCTCCGAAAAAAATCGGAACATCATGGACAGCATCGACTACGCCAAGCGGCTGCAAGAGGCGATCCTGCCGGAGCCTGCCGAGATGAACGATCTGTTCGCCGATCACTTCCTGCACTGGCGGCCCCGGGACATCGTAGGCGGAGATTTTTACTGGATCCGCCGTTACGGGGAAGCGGAGTATATCGTCGCTGTGGGGGATTGCACCGGTCACGGTGTTCCCGGCGCCTTGATGACCATGGCGGTCAATACGATGTTGAACCATATCGCCGACGAAACCCTTCGGGATGACCCTGCCGGGATCCTGTTGCGCCTGCACCAGGCGGTCAGAGAGACGATACAGAAGAAAGCCGGCGGCGAAACCCGTCTTGACGGGCTCGATATCGGTCTTTGCAGTGTGAGGGGCAGGCGGGTTGTCTTCGCCGGCGCCGGCATGGATCTCAATATGACCGGGGGCGAGGCGGCATCGACCGTTACGGTGCTGAAGGGGGCGAGGAAAAGCGTCGGCCACCCCCGCTTTGGCGCCGGCGATATGCTGGAAAACCAGGTGGTTGAGGCCGGAGAAGGCCAGGTTTTTTACCTGACGACGGACGGGTATCCCGATCAAAACGGCGGACCCAACGACTACCCCTTTGGGAAACGGCGCTTCGAAAGCCTGCTCGCCAGTCTCGCCGGTGTCGCCCTTCCGGCGCAGCAGGAAATCATCACGCAGAGCCTTTCCGATTATATGGGGGGAGAAGCGCAGCGGGACGATATTACGGTGCTCGGTTTTACACTCAGGAATGATAAGGTTGCCTATGGCGACGGGGGTGAGGCAGCAAATGGCTAAAGGGGAACTGGGCGCTCTTTTATTTGAACAGGAGATGCGGGTGCTAGAGGGCGCGCTGTGCGAACTCGATGATCCCTGCCACGGCGGCAACCCATTGTTTTCCAAATACAAGGTGCTCGCCCAGAGTTATCAAAAGTTGCTGAAGGAAACCCAGAAAGCCTTCCTGATCAGCGATATCCAGGGGACCATTCTCAAAGAGCGGGAAGAGAAGATCCGGACGCTGCTCGATAACTCCAATCAGGGCTTCCTCACCTTCGGTCGCGACCTGCTCGTCCAAAAGGAGTATAGCGCTGAGTGTGCCCGCATCTTCGACGGAAAAAAGATCGCCCGTGCCAGCATCGTCGATCTGTTGGCGCCTCCCGGTTCGAAGGAAGGCGCGCGGCTCGGCGCCATCTTTCAGACGATTTTTGCTGCTGAAGATGCAGAAAGTCAGAGCCGGCTGATCCAGCAGGTTCCCACCGGAATGATTATCGGTGGGCGGCATATTCAAGTGCAGGCAAGACCGCTGCTCAACCCGCCGGGGCGACGGGAGGAGGACGCGCTCCTCCTCATCCTGACTGATTTGACGGAGAAAAAGGAAGCCGACGCGCGGCTGGCCTTTCTAAACACCCATGATAAACTGACGGGGTTGTACAACCGCAACTACGCCGAGAGCCTGCTCCCGGCGCTGATGGCCGAAAGGGAATTCCCCTTCAGCGTCATCGTGGCTGACTTAAACGGGCTGAAACTGACCAACGATGTCTTCGGCCATGAAACTGGCGACCGGCTGATCGCCAACGCCGCCGCGATCCTCTTTGACTGCTGTTGTGATAGGGGCATGGCGGTCCGCTGGGGCGGAGACGAGTTCCTACTCCTGTTGCCGCGGACGGATGCGGCGACCTGCCAGGAACTCTGCGAGCAGATTCGGGACGGTTGCCGGCAGGCGGCGCCGGCGCCCATTGAATTGAGCATGGCCCTCGGGGGCGCCACGGCGGAGGCGCCGGTGGCCTTCGGCGACCTTTTCCGTGTGGCCGAGAACCGGATGTACAGCAACAAGCTGCCGGAGAGCCGCCGCGTCCATCAGAACATCATGCTGGGGCTGGAATCCATGCAGAGAGAGAACTGCATGGAGATCGAGGGGCATGTGGAGCGGCTGCGGGAGTTGGCCGCCGATTTTGCCGCCCGGCTCGGCATCTCTGTTCACTCGACGGAGATGCGCAACCTGATGCTGCTGGCGTCTCTCCATGACATCGGCAAGGTCGCTCTGCCCAAGGGGATCCTCTGCAAAGCGGGACCGTTGACGCCGGAGGAGTGGGAAGTCGTCCGCCAACACAGCGAGATCGGCTACCGGATGGCCCAGTCCATCGATGAGCCGGCGGTGGCCGACGCCATCCTGGCCATGCATGAGCGGTGGGATGGCGCTGGTTATCCCTTTGGGCGCAAAGGGGAAGAGATCCCCCGGCTGGCCCGCATCCTGGCGATCGTGGACGTGTATGATGTGCTCACCCATGATCGGGTGTACGCCAAGGCGATGAGCCCGCAGGATGCCCTCGCGGAGTTGGAGAGCGGGTGCGGCTGCCAGTTCGACCCGGGGCTGGTTCCGATCTTTATCAAACATGCGGCCCGGTGGATTGCGCCAGTGACGGATCCCTGACTGCGCGCATTATGTAAAACCGGTTGAAAGCGACCGGCAGGCTGGGTATAATCGTAGACATACAACGGGGTGTTGCCAGGCAAGGCCCCGCGCAGCCGAAGGAGGCTCCGGGAAAGGGAAACCTTTCCGGGGCCTTTTTGTTTTTCGGGCAAAGCCGCCGCCCAAGCGGTAGCGAATTCAAAAAGGAAATCGATAAGGAAATCAGAATGGAAAACGGAAAAGAAATCAGGAATGAATTGGAAATGAAGAAGGGAAGAGGGAAGATGGCGATCAAAGTGGCCGTTGCCAGCAGCGACGGGAAAATTGTCAACCAGCACTTCGGTCATGCCCGCAGGTTTTTGATCTTTGAGGTGGATGAACAGGGATACCGTTTTATCGAGGACCGTCCGGTGGTCCCCCATTGCGCCTGTGATGGCGGACCGCCGCCGGCGCTCAAAACGGCTGTCGAGTCTCTGTCCGACTGCCAGGCTGTTCTGGTGACCATGATCGGTTACGGCCCCCAGGAGAAGTTGGCAAGCCAGGGGGTCCGGTGCATCATCAGCCATGACATCATCAGCGACGCACTGATGGGATTACGCAACCTGGAAAGCAACCGGTCTTCAGCGTTATAAGTGAATCAGGACCCGATGAAAGGGCGCTTTCTTTTGGAAGCGTCCTTTTTTTGTCAATCTTATTGACATGGTGATACAGTCTATTTCCAAATGAAGGCGTTCTGCTTTTATGTTACACTTGAAAAAAGGCGGGATTGCCTGCGAAAAGACAGAAATCGTCGCCGGAGTGGTCGAAAGTTCCCAAAAAGGAGGCGTTGCCTTTGCGCATTCTACATACGGCTGACTGGCATCTGGGACGCATCTTTCATCAGGTGCACATGACAGAGGACCAGGCCGATGCGCTGGACAAGTTTATCGACCTGATCAAGGATACGCGACCCCATGCCGTCATTGTCGCCGGCGATATCTATGATCGTTCGGTGCCGCCCGTTGACGCCGTTCGTTTGCTGGACGAGGTGATCACCCGCATCCTTCTTGATCACCGCACGCCGGTCATCATGGTTGCCGGCAACCATGACAGCGCCGACCGGCTCGGGTTTGGCAACCGGCTTTTGGCGGGGCGGGGCTTCCACCTGTTCGGTCGCCTGGATAAAGACATGGCGCCCGTGCTGGTAGAGGATGAAACAGGCCCTATCTGGCTTTGCCCCATCCCCTATGCGGAACCTGCCCTTGTTCGGGAAACCTTTGGATTATCCCCTGAAGCGGTGCGCGGACACAACGAGGCCCTGCGCGTCCTCGCCGAACGCATGATCGCCCGGACGCCCGCCGGCGCGCGCAGGATCGCCGTAGCGCACGCCTTTGTCACCGGCGGCGAGCAGAGTGAATCGGAAAGCTTTCTCACCGTCGGTGGCGCCGGAACGGTAGATAGCAGTATCTTCGAGGGCTTTCACTACACCGCCCTGGGGCACCTGCACCGTCCCCAGCGCTGCGGCGACGACCGGATCCGCTACAGCGGCTCCCTGCTCAAGTACTCCTTCTCCGAAGCGGATCACAAAAAGGGGATCACCTTTGTCGAACTCGATGTCGCCGGGCGTCTCACCGCCTGTGAGTCCATCGCCCTGACGCCCAAGCGAGATGTGCGCCGCATAGAGGGCTGTCTGAAGGATATCCTGGCAGGACCGGCGTCCGGAGAAAACAGCCAGGACTACATGATGGTCACCCTGCTCGATGAGGGAGCGATTCTCGATCCGATCGGCAAGATTCGCCAGGTCTACCCCAATGTGCTTCACATCCAGCGGGCTTTTCTCGAAAAAGGGGGCGGCGCGGCGCCTGTGGGCGATCGCCGGCGGCTGAACGACCTTGACCTGTTCGCCTCCTTTATCGAGCAGGTGACAGGTTCCCCCCTAGACGAAGAAGGGCGACAGGTGGCGGCCGGCGTCATCGATGACGTGCTGGGACGACGCCGGGAGGTGGCCTCATGAGACCGCTGAGACTGACCATGCAGGCCTTCGGACCCTTCGCCGGCGTCCAGGTTGTCGATTTTCATGAACTGGGCGGGCGGTCTCTCTTTCTGATCCACGGCCCCACCGGCGCCGGCAAGACGACCATCCTTGACGCCATCACCTTTGCCCTTTACGGCGACACGAGCGGCGGCGAACGGGAAGGTCGGCAGATGCGCAGCCATCATGCGCCGGCAAAGCTGGAGACAGCGGTCACCTTCGACTTCGCACTGGGCAACGAGGTCTACCGGATCACCCGCAGGCCCGAACAGGAGCGTCCTCGCCTGAAAGGTGAAGGGATGACGGTCATTGCGGCTTCTGCGACACTCTGGCGCCGGACAGGCCTTCCCGGGGGCGACGAGGGGGCCGAAGGCTCAGTCCTGGCTCACCAGCCGAAGCGGGTGAACGAGGAGGTGCAGCGGCTGCTCGGCTTCCGGAGCAGCCAGTTCCGTCAAGTGGTCATCCTCCCGCAGGGCCAGTTCCGCCAACTCCTGATGGCTGGCTCCAAGGAACGGGAAGAGATCTTGGAAAAGCTCTTCCGTACGGAACTGTACCGGCTCATCGAGGAGGCTTTCAAGGACCGCGCAAAAGGGCTGGAAGAAGAAGTGGCGGCGCTGCGCAGAGAACAGCAGTTCATCCTCGTCGAAGCGGGTGTGGAAAAAGCCGAAGCCCTGGCCGAACGGCTGGCGGAACGCCAGCGGGAGCGGGCAAAAAATGCCGGCGCTGTCGAAACATTGACGTCCGGTGTCCAGGCTGCCCGGGATGCCCTGGAGCGGGGGCGGAGGGACAGGGAAAAGCTAGACGAGTGGACGCGGGCTGAAGCGGAACTGGCCCGGTTGTTGAAAGAACAGGATAGCGTCCAGGCAAAGGAAGGCCGTTTGCATCGCGCCCAAAAGGCCCTCAGGCTGACCGACGCGGAAAGCGCGCGCAACAGCCGAAAACAGGAGGCCGAGAGGGAGCGAGAGCGCAGCGCCCGCCGTAACGACGAATATCAGAAAGCCTCCTTCCGAAAAAAACTGGCCGACGAGCGGCTCGCTGCGGAACTGGCCAGGCAGAATGAGCGGGATGCGGCGCAAAAACGACTGACCGTGCTGGAGGAACTGTCCGGGAAGGTGACCACGCTGGCAGCCCTTCGCCGTTCCTGTGACGATACCGAAAGACAGGCGGCGGAATCGGAAGAACAGGAAAGCCGTATTCGGATGGAACTGCTCGAATCGCAGAAACAAATCGCTGCCCTGGAAGAGCGGCGGCAAAGGCTGCTCGTCGAGGTCGGCAAGGCGGAATTTTTGGAGACGGCAGCGGAGCAGGCCTTCCGGGCGGCGAAGAAACGCAACCAATTGGAAGAGGCCCGCCAGCGGTTTCGCATCGTCGACGGGGAGTATAAAAAAATCGAGGGGAACCGACTGGAACGGGAGGGTAAACTGGCCGAGGCCCGCCGGCGTTTTGAAGAGATGACCGTCCGCTGGAGAAAGGGTCAGGCGGCGATCATCGCTGGCGCCTTGCAAGCGGGAGAAGCCTGCCCCGTCTGCGGTTCGACGGAGCATCCCCATCCGGCCGCAGGGGGCGATACGCTGCCCACGGAAGGGGATCTCCAGACGGCGGAGAACCTTGTCGGTCGCCTCCAGAAGGAATTAGAGGAACAAATGAGACTCCTGGGTGACCTGGCAGCTCGAAAAGCGGAGGTGTTCACCCAGGGCAAGGCGCTGCAGGCAGAACTGGGCGAAAAGGCTGCCCTGTCAGCGGAGGTGTTGACAACAGAGGCAAAAGCGGCGCAATCGCTCGCGGAAAGGGCGCGCAAAGCGGGAATAGAGCTGGCCTCAATGACCAAGGAACTTGAATCGCGCAAAAAGCGGGAGAAAGATATCACAGAATCCCTGGAAAAGGCGACGGCGGAACTGCGTAACCTCCAAATCAAGGCCCGCGAGGCGGCAGCCGTGTTGGAAGAGCGGGAAAAGGCGATTCCGCCGGATGTGCGGCGTCCCGAAGCACTGCAACGGGCCATCGAAGCCGCTACCGGCGCGTCACAGACGCTACAGAAATCCTGGGATGAGGCCCAACGAGAGGCCCAGGCCGCTGCCCAAGGGGAGGCGGCTGTCCTGGCTGCCTGGGAGGAGGCGCGCCGGTCTGTCGCCGATGCGGAAGGGCGATTCGAAGCCGAAACGGCGGCTTTTGCCCTGCGCCTGACAGAAGCCGGTTTTGCAGACAGCGGCGACTATGAGCAGGCCAAAATGAAGGGAGATATCATGGCGGCGCTGGAGAAGGAGATCGGGGAGTACGGACGAAGCCTTGAACGTGCCCGCGCGCGCCGCGATACGGCCGAAACCGCCGCCGGAGGAATCGCGGCGCCGGACCTGGATGCATTGACCGCAGCGTTGGCAAAGGTCGAGGCGCTCCGCGACGATGCCTTGAGAAAAGAAGCAACCCTTAAAGACCAGATTGACCAGGAACGGCGCTGGCTGGAACACTACCGCCGGCTCGAAAGAGACGGTGAAGCGAGGGAAGAACGTTATCGTGTTCTCGGTCATTTGGCCCACATATCCAACGGACGAAATGCTGAGGGCCTCACCTTTCAACGGTTTGTCCTGGCCGCCTTCCTCTCCGACGTGCTTCTCGCGGCCAACGAACGGCTGAAGGTGATGAGCCAGGGCCGTTATCTGCTGGCGCGCACAACAGACCGCGCCCGCGCCAACGCTGCCGGTGGCCTCGAACTGGTCGTATTCGACCACTACACCGGCCAGTCCCGTCCGGTAGCCACCCTCTCCGGCGGTGAGTCCTTCCTGGCTGCCCTCTCTCTCGCCCTGGGGTTGGCCGATGTGGTCCAGGCGTATGCCGGCGGAATCCACCTGGAGACGATCTTTGTCGACGAAGGATTCGGCAGCCTCGATCCGGAATCACTCGACCTGGCTCTCAAAGCGCTCATTGATCTCCAACAGGAGGGACGCCTCGTGGGGATCATCTCCCACGTGGCTGAACTGCGGGAACGCATCGACGCCCGCCTGGAGTTGGAGAAGAGCGATAAGGGAAGTCGAGCGAGGTTCAAAGTGGGCTAAGTCGTTCTTAGATGAAAGAAAGTAAATCAGGCTCGTCTTTTACGCTGTGCTGCTCTGTCAATGGAAGACGGAGCAGCTTTTTTGTGTCCCATCTGTCACACAGCAAAATCCGTTAAAATCCCGCCCTAAACCCTTCCTGTAGAAAAATCTTTTTCGGAAAAAGACAAAAATCGACAAGGCGTTTATTGTCTAGATGTTAATACCCGCATTCCGCAAGTTGATATGGCAATAACAAATATTTTCTGAA